>NZ_JBWJVK010000028.1:0-45222 GCF_056428945.1 Flavobacterium sp. GNP010
ACTTACCAATGTATCTAAAAAGAATTAATGGAATAGTTTCACAGATCGAACTAATGCAAAGTGAATTTGAATTGTACTTTCCTAATTTAAAAACTGATTTGCAAAAACTAAATGCACCTCTTTCAAAATTTAAGAAAGGCATATTTAACACCTTAGAAACATCATTAGAATCAGTAATTAAAAGCGACTTCGACAGGTTACTTTTTGAATATTTACATATTACAAATAAATTAGAAACTGAATTAAAAATTGAGGGTAAAAACATAAGTGATCTTTTCAAACTTTTTTACGAACGTTTACAATACATTAAGTTAAATCCAAAACCTCAACAACCCGAAGCCGACACCTCAACAGTTATAAAAGAATCGTTTATTAATAAATTCGACAAAGTAAGCGAAACCATATTAATTCAATATTTCAAACAAAACCTAGTTGAAAAAAAGTACTTAACCGAAATTGAATTAAACAAATATTTAAAACAAGCGTTTGAATTAAAAACACCACCTGATACAAAATATAGTTTTAATAATATCGACTCAATTGAGAATATTGTAAACATTTTTTACAAATATTATAAAGACGTAACAACAGAAAGCACCTACGGAAGACAAAAGGAATATTTCAATTTACTAAAAGATTATTTTAACGGATTTGAAAAAATTCACTTGAAAAATTTTTCAAAATAATACGTATTCAATACGTAATTTACGGAATTGATATGTATTTTATGTATTGATTTACAGATACATAGCATTTAAATACTATTGCATCATATTAATTTTTAAATAAATTTTATGAGCGCAACAGTTCAATTTATTCAGTACACCCCTGAACAACTTCAAAAAGAAATTTCAAACGGGGTAAAAATTCAATTACAGGAATTTTTAAAACATTTTAAACCCGTACAACCAGCCGAGTATTTAACACGTCAACAAGTAGCGCAAATGTTTGATGTGGATATTTCAACCGTACACAATTGGTCAAAATCAGGGAAACTCAAACCCCTTGGAATAGGTTCACGGGTTTACTTTTTACGTAGTGATATTGAGGCCACCTTAAAACCCTTAAATCAATAAAGGCGATGGAAAGTACACCAACCACCCACCGCTCTGATACCATTATCATTCCTAAACAAAGCAAAGATAAAGTATCAACTTCACAATTAAAAACCATATTTAACTATTTACAAAGCCACACGGCCACCGCCTCAATGGTTGCTGATGCAACTGGAGTTCCTCAAAAATCAATTTGCAGATACAAAAGGGATTTGCAAAAAAGAGGTTTACTCTACGAGGTTAAAAAAGGGTTTTGTGAACTCACAAAATTTAGAGCATGGTATTTAACCACAAACCCCGATTTGTTTCCTAGATCTAATCAATTACAATTGTTTTAGGCATGAATGAACACGCACCACAGGCGAACGGCTTAAACAAATTAAGCACCGCAATAGACAACGCAATGCAAAGCGAACAAAACATTCACGAAACAAACCGCCTTAAATTTAAAATTGATGTTAATGAGGTTATTCCACCGCCTCAAATAGCATGGAGTTTAACCAATATCAAAAATAAGGGCGAAGCAATTTTGGGTACATTGGGCGATTTTGGTTTGATCATTGGTAAAGCCAAAAGCCGAAAATCGTTTTTTGTAAGTATTGCAGTTTCCACCGCATTGGGGAACGATTATATTTTGAACCGCTTTAAAAGCTATTTACCACCTGATAAAAATGATGTAGCATACTTTGACACGGAACAAAGTAAATATTACGTACAAAAGGCAGTAAAACGCATTTGCGCACAGGTGCAACAACCCGAGCCAAAGAATTTACACGCATTTAATTTAAGAAGTTTATCCCCAGCAGAACGTTTGCAATTTATTGAAACTGAAATCTACAGCAATGATAAAATTGGTTTTGTTGTAATTGATGGCATTAAGGATTTAGTAACCTCAATCAATGATGAAAGTGAGGCCACAATGATTGCTAGTAAATTATTAAAATGGACAGAGGAACGAAACATTTATTTAGTAACCGTATTGCACCAAAACAAAAGCGACAATAACGCCCGTGGCCACATAGGTACTGAATTGATCAACAAAGCACAAACCGTTTTAAGCGTAACCAAAGCCGAAAACGACAGCAATATTTCGATAGTTGAACCTTTGCAATGTAGAGACGTAGAACCCGAGATTTTCGCCTTTGAAATTGATCAAAACGGCATCCCTCAAATAGCTGAAAACTTTGAAATGAGAACCGAAACGAAAAAAAACAAATTTGATGTTTCAGATTTAGAGGACTACAAAAAATATCAATTATTGACAGCCGTATTCAGTAAGGGCGAAAGTTTCAGTTTCAAGTTATTAGAAACACAATTAATATTGGCTTACAAAAATGTATTTGGTAAATCTATTGGCCAAAACGCAATAGGTAAATTAATCACTGATTGCAAAAATAATGGCTGGTTGCTTCAGGACAAATTAAAAGCACCGTACACACTAGGCCAATTTGATAACGACTTTCAAAGTGATGGTTTTGTACGAAATAAACAAGGCGGGATCGAGGGTTTTTTATAATCTATCACTTTAATCAAAACAAAATTATTAATCCCTATCACTTTACTTTAAGTGTATACATACACACTTAAAGTGTAAAGTATCTATTTAGGTACTTTATTATGATACTTTAAAGTAACAAAGTAATGATACAATATAAATACACATTAGATAAAAGCAGTAAGAAGTTTATTTGCCCTAAATGCAACAAAAAAACCTTTGTACTATTCATTGAAACAGAAACAGGAAACTATTTAGCTGAAACGTTTGGGCGTTGTGATCGTGAAACAAATTGCGGTCACTACAACACCCCTACGGGCGAATTAAAGAACACTTTTGAACTTGTAAACATTCATAAACCTAAATCCAGCTATCACAGCTATAACCTTGTTTCACAAAGCGGGCGCAATTTCAAAGAAAATACCTTTGTTCAATTCCTAAGAACTATTTTTTCAGATAGTCAAGTAAAAGAAGTGATTTTAAAATACTTAATAGGAACGTCAAAACATTGGAGCGGTGCAACTGTTTTTTGGCAAATTGACAATGAACAAAATGTAAGACACGGCAAAATAATGTTGATCAATCCCTACACAGGGAAACGAGTAAAAAACAACGAGGGCAAAGGTTTTATAAGCAGTGTAAGAAGTGTTTTAAAATTGAATGATTTTAATTTAAGTCAATGTTTATTTGGCTTACACCTGATCAATGAAACCAATTTAAAGACTATTGCAATAGTTGAAAGCGAAAAAACAGCCGTTGTAATGAGCATTTTTAAACCTGAATATACTTGGTTATCAACAGGCAGTAAAGGCGGTTTAAAACACGAGTATTTGCACCCCATTAAGCAATACAAAATTGTGGCGTTCCCTGATAAAAGCGAGTATAATGACTGGTTAAACAAAGCCACTCAGCTTAATGGATTTGGTTATAAAATTGTTGTAAATGATTGGCTAGAACAGCAAACCAACTTTGCAGATGGAACAGATTTAGCAGACGTATGTATTCAAGAATTAAAAGAACACCGAATACAAAAACCTGATGAGGTTCACTACACTGAAAGCGAACTAATTATACATGAAATTGAACAGTATAAACCCGAAATTTGGGAACTAATAAAAACCTTTGATTTAGTAGATTACAATTATAAAGAATTAAAAAAAATCATTAATGAAAATTAGAAGTAAATCCCTGATGGGAACGTATAAAAGAAACGGCAACATAGTACAAGACTTTCACATAATTACAAACAAAAGTAAAGAGTATAAAATGCAAGTAGAAACCATAAACGGCAAAAAGAAAATTTCATATTTCGATATAAATTTTGTTTCAAATGCTGGACGTATGAATTTTATTTAATGGTAAAGTTCCTTAATAATTTAGGCTATTAATCAAAGCAACATGAATATAGAAAATTGTAAAACAGTTAGCATAACCAAGCTAAAAGCATGGGGATATTTAAACCACGGTGTAAAATCGGGCGTTATACGTTGGAGTATTGAGGGCGAAATAACTTCAAGTATAAACATAAAATGCAACATTTTGGAGCATAAAAAGTTTATCACATTATCATACAACCAAAACGGGGAAAGTATCACTTATGATGTACAAATTATATCGATACCCTCAAATTTAGGCAAGGTCGAAGTATTCTATTTTATTTGTCCTATTACAAAAAAACGTTGCAGAAAATTGTATCACTACAACAAATATTTTTTACACCGAGAGAATTTTAAATATTTGTATTACGAGAAACAAAACGTTTCAAAAAAAACAAGACAGTTACATTCCATTTTTGACAGAATCTATTTAAGAGATGAAATATTTGAGGAACAATATAAGAAGCATTTTAAAACCCATTACAACGGGAAACCCACAAAACGGTATCAAAAAATTTTAGATAAAATAAGTTTATCCAAAAATTATCCATTTGAAACAATTGAAAGGTTATTACTGATGTGATGTTAACCGTTCAAAATCTATTTGGTTTTTTCGTTTAAATATCACTAAAAGTGGGTATTGTTGCTACATTACTAAAACACTTACTTTGTAGAAAATAAAAAACTTAACAAATGAAAAACGCATTAATAATTCTATTCGTTTTATGTTATTCATCAGTAAATGCACAAATAAGTTCTTATAATAAGGGATTAAAAGGTACTACATTCATTTTAAACAATTGGCTTTTAAATAAGGGTGCAGAAACATTTGCAACGAAACAAACACCTGTAGGTTACAAACAAAGTTATGACGAATTAAAAAACGTACTCGCACACTTTGATTTAAATATTATGGAAGCAGAAGTTGACGAATCATTAATTGCTGAAAATATTGAGGGCTTACGAGATTTTCACAATCTAAGCAATTCAATACTTCTTGAAAATTCCTTAATTAAAATGGCTTGGAGAACAAATGATAACTTTCAAATTTTCTGGGGATGTAGCAATGAGATGAATATAATTTTGATTAATAAATTAAAATAATTCAACAAGCATAAAAAACTAATCAAAACCGTTCAAAATTGAGCGGTTTTTTTTATTATTCGATATACTGCAACAAAGTAAAAGTTCATTCCTATTAATTCGCGTGGGTTTAATTTAGATTAAATTTAGTGATTTTAAATAATTTGTATTTGCACCTATCTGTTACGCGTGTGCAATTTGAATAATCAATTTTTTTTTCAAAATCTGCACCTATTTTTTACGCGTACAGGGTGCGTAATTATCTAAAATCAAAACAATACGCGCGCGTAATGGTCGGAATAAAAAAACGGGAGTTGTTCACGCTCCCGTTTTACGTTGTTCAAACGTAGGTTTAAAATTGGCATCAAAAACCTTATACAAATGTATTAAATTTTTACTGTTTTAGTAAATGTTTGGCAATGGTTTGGCAATTCTAAAAAACAAAAAACTCAACTACCTAATAATAAGGTAATTGAGTCTGTAAAAGTGACCGCGACAGGGTTCGAACCTGCAACCCTCAGAGTCGAAATCTGATATTCTATCCAGTTGAACTACGCAGCCATTTGATTTAAGATTTTTGATTAACGATTTTAGATTTGTGATTTAAAATCGTTAAGCTTGAATCATAAAATTTATGTCAATAATTTTTTAACTAGTGTAGAAATAGTTTTTCCTTCGGCAGTTCCACCTAATTGTGCGGCTGCTAAACCCATTACTTTCCCCATTGATGCAATTCCTGACGCACCTGTTTCTGCAATAATTTTAGCAATTACAGCTTCAACTTCTGCTTCACTTAATTGCGCTGGCAAGAATTTTTCGATTACTGCAATTTGTGCTAATTCTGGTTCAGCTAAATCCAGACGATTTTGTTCAGTAAAAATTCTAGCGCTTTCCTTGCGCGTTTTTACTAATCTTTGAAGCAATTTAACCTCGTCATCTTCTGTTATTTCCTCTTTTGATCCTGTTGCTGTTTGTGCTAATAGGATTTCAGATTTAATAGCTCTCAAAGCTTCTAGTGCAACGGTATCTTTGGCTCTCATGGCGGTTTTCATTTCGTCCATGATTTGTACTGATAAACTCATATTCTTTATTGTTAATTTGGTTAATCGATTGTTTAATGAATCGATTGTTGAAAAGCTAATTGTGAAAATGATTCCTATTTTCTGCCCCAGATGGTAGTGGAAAGCCTTTTGAGAGGAACTATATTTTTTATTGAACTAGAAAAGCGACTAAAAGAAGCTCTTTCTTGTTCCTATAAAAAAATAGTTGCGATAAAAAGCTTGAAACGACAGCTGGACTAAGGCCCGACAAATTTAAAGAAATTTACTGTAATTAACAATAAATTGCCTTGTTGCTCGAAACAAAAAAAATAACCCGAAAATGCTATAGATTTTCGGGCTACCTCATTTTGGTTTGAGTTAGTTAATCTACGTTGTCATGTAAATACGAGTTGTTTGAACGCAACTGTAAATCGTTGTTGCTGTCTGTTCCAACAGAAATTCTCGAATTTGTATTATTAGATTGATTGTTTGAAATGTCTATTCCTAATCTTTTGTAAGCTGGCTCTTTTTCATATTCATCAATTTTAGAAACATTATTATGAAACTTATAATTGAATTCTTTTAATTTTTTTCTTCTTTCATCTGCCCTCATTCGCAATGATTCCTCGATTGTCATTTCCATAGGAGAAATAGCCTCGAAGTCAACCGCTGTATTTACAGCTGTGTCCACTTGTTTCATTGTGATATTCAACTCAGCTGGCACAACAATTTCTGGAGTTTTAGCAACTGGCTTCACCATGAAATCTGGTTCTGGATCCATGTATTCTTCAAGAGAATATTTGATAATTCCATTTTCAGTCAACTCTGTCACTGGAACAAATTGAACAGCTTCATTTACTTTGATGTCGCGAGTTTCATTTGTCAACTCAAACATTATCTTATTATCTTCAACTTGCGCAACTGGTTCCGCTTTGAAGAGTGGTAAGTCAAAAGAGAAAGTCGTTTGCTCTTGTCTTTCGATAATTTTTGGCTGAACTGCTTTTACTTCGGCTACTGGAGAAGAAATTGTAAAATCGATATCAGTGATAGGAGAAACTATCTCGAATGTCACGTCTAAATTTTTAATAAACTCAGACATTACTATTAATTCTTCTTTATTAATAGTAGGAGACGTTACCACTGGTTCAGGAGCAACAACGGTATCTTCTAACAAATCAAAAACTATTCTTTCGTTTGAATTTGAAGCTGGAGATTCTGTATTTAAATCAAAAGCTGCAACTGTTTTACTACTTAGATTGTGAACGCTTCTTTGCTCATCTTCTAAGGTGTGTATGATTTTTTTTGGTTCTGTATTTACAATTTCGTTCTGTTGTTCAATATCAAAACCGGTAGCAATAATGGTTACTGCAATAGCATCTCCTAGTGATTCGTCTTCACCAACCCCCATGATAATATTGGCATTATGCCCTGCTTCAGCTTGAATATGATCATTGATTTCTCCAATTTCGTCAATTGTAATTTCATTGGTTCCAGAAACGATAAGCAACAATACGTTTTTGGCACCAGTAATTTTATTATCATTTAACAACGGAGAATCTAAAGCAGCAACGATAGCTTCCTTGGCTCTATTTTCACCAGAAGAAACAGATGATCCCATAATAGCCGTTCCGCTATTATACAATACGGTTTTAGCATCTCTTAAATCGATATTTTGAGTGTAATGATGCGTGATTACTTCAGCAATTCCTCGTGAGGCTGTTGCCAAAACTTCATCTGCTTTTGAAAATCCTGCTTTGAAACCAAGATTCCCGTATACTTCTCTTAATTTATTATTATTAATAACAATTAAAGAGTCGACTTGTTTGCGTAATTTTTCAATACCAATTAACGCTTGTTCTTGACGCACTTTCCCTTCAAATAAAAAAGGTAATGTCACTATCCCAACTGTAAGAATATCTCTTTCTTTGGCCAATTGTGCAATAACAGGTGCAGCTCCAGTTCCTGTTCCTCCGCCCATTCCGGCAGTGATAAATACCATTTTAGTATTTCTATCCAACATTTTTTCAATCTCGGAAATACTCTCAATAGCAGATTGCTGTCCTACATCTGGATTTGCTCCAGCACCAAGTCCTTCTGTCAAATGCACTCCCAACTGAATTTTGTTAGGCACGGAACTACTTTGTAAAGCTTGAGAGTCTGTGTTGCACACGATAAAATCTACGCCTTTAATTCCTTGCTTGAACATGTGGTTTATTGCATTACTTCCGCCTCCACCTACACCAATAACTTTTATTACATTTGATTGGTTCTTTGGTAAATCAAATGAAATACTTCCAAATTCTGAGTTGCTCATCATTTTATTTGGTTTTTGATATTTATTATTATTTTTGATTTTATTTCTTTTTACTTGGGGCAAAAAGGAAAAAAAACAATATTCTTTATTACTTCTAAATTACTCTGCATTATCTAAGAAATCCTTAATCTTGTCTACATAACGATCAAAGAAATTTCTTTGTATCCTGTTTACGGTAGAGTTGTGTTTCTCATTTGGATTCTGATCCTCTTCTTCCTCTTTTTCAATAACTGGATTTTGCACAACTGCTTGTCTGTATACAGGAGCTTTAGGTTGTTCAACAGCATCTACTCGAATGGCACTATGCGTTTTATTTTCAATGCTTTTCATCACCAATCCAACTGCTGTTGCATACAAAGGACTTGAAATTTCCTCATCTGAATTTCCGGCTAAATGTTCGTTTGGATATCCTATCCTAGTATCCATTCCAGTAATATATTCAACTAACTGCTTGATGTGTTTTAATTGTGCACCTCCCCCAGTAAGTACAATTCCAGCTATGAGTTTTTTGCGAGGATCTTCGTGTCCGTATGCTTTCACTTCTGTAAAAACTTGGTCAATAATTTCCACCACTCTTGCATGGATAATTTTAGACAGGTTTTTCAAGGAAATCTCTTTTGGCTCTCTCCCTCTTAATCCTGGAATAGAAACAATTTCGTTGTCTTTATTTTCTCCTGGCCAAGCTGATCCAAATTTAACTTTCAACAATTCGGCTTGTTTCTCTATTATGGAGCAACCCTCTTTGATATCATCTGTGATTACATTTCCTCCAAAAGGAATTACCGCTGTATGACGAATAATACCGTCTTTAAAAATGGCTAAATCTGTCGTACCACCACCGATATCAATCAATGCAACACCAGCTTCTTTTTCTTCCTGACTCAAAACAGCATCCGCCGAAGCTAATGGTTCTAACGTCAGACCAGATAACTCAATCCCTGAACTTTGAATACATCTGCCTACATTCCTTATCGATGAAGCTTGCCCTACAACAACATGAAAACTGGACTCTAATCTTCCGCCGTACATTCCTATCGGCTCTTTGATTTCAGATTGTCCGTCAATTTTAAATTCTTGTGGTAAGACGTGTATAATTTCCTCACCAGGCAACATCGCCAATTTATTTACTTGATCAATCAAAAGTTGTATGTCATTCCCGCCAATAACCTCTTCAGGATTGTTTCTACTGATATAATCGGTGTGTTGAATACTGCGGATGTGTTGTCCCGCAATTCCTACAACAACATCTTTTATTTTATATCCAGAGTTATTTTCGGCCTCTTGAATCGCTTGTTGAATAGATTGTATGGTTTGAGTAATGTTATTAACAACACCTCTTGCCACGCCTAAACTTTTGGATTTACCTACACCTAAAATTTCTAATTTCCCGTACTCATTCTTCTTGCCTATCATGGCAACTATTTTAGTTGTCCCAATATCTAGACCTACTGCAATATTCTCTTTTTCCATTATCTATTATTTAGTACAAACTACTTGTTCCGTAAATCGGAGGTCAATTTTTTTATATTTATATAACGAACTATCTAAAACTGCTTTTTGAAAAAAAGCTTTGTAATTCTTTAATTTACGCTCCACATTGATCATTCGACCAAAATCAATTTGGTAATCAAAATTTCTATTGAGCATTTTTAAGCTTCCGTTAGGCATAATTTGGATTCCGATGATGTTTTTTTTTAAAAACGCATCGTCATAAATTAAGCGTAACAAATCAGATAAATCTTCGTTATTTTTTTTATTAATTCCCCCCGAAACAAGTGGAACTCTAGCTGTAAAATTACTTGATAACGACATTTTATTTCCTTCATAATCAATATAAAAGGAACTGTTATTATCAAAAACTCTAGCAATAGGAGTCTTTTGTTTTACCACTGCTTTTAACACACCGTCAACACTCACAAATACATCCGATTTTTCAATCATCTCTTGTGCGTTGAGCGTTTTTTCTAGTGTATTCAAATCTAGATTAACTTTTTGAATGCTAGATGCGTCTTTTTTATTTTCTATCAACAATTTATTAACCGTTTCTTGTTTTACAAAAAGAGCGTCATTTCCTTCAAAAAAAACAATAGATTTAGTCAATTTTCTATTTTCATTTCGATTTGACGTAAATGAAAATAAAAAAATCACCAACACAAACATCAGTATTAATCGAATATTTGTCCAATTAAATAGTTTCATTTATCGCTTTTTTAATTGATGGTACTAATTCTCCAATATCGCCTGCTCCTATTGTAACAATTATTGTTGCATCACTTTCTAAAATACGTGCAATTAAATCGTTTTTAGCTACTAGTTTTTTATTGGTGTTTATCATTTTATCCATCAACCATTGTGAGTTTATTCCTGCCATAGGCAATTCACGTGCAGGATAAATATCCAATAGAATGATTTCATCAAAGGCCGATAAACTTTTGGCAAAATCATCAACAAAATCTCTCGTTCTACTAAACAAATGAGGCTGGAAAATGGCCAAGACTTTTTGATTTGGATACAACTCTCGAACTGCTTGATGCACCGCATTAATTTCTGTTGGGTGATGTGCATAATCATCAATATACACCTTGACATCCGTTTTAATCTGATACGAAAATCTTCTTTTGATTCCCTTAAATGATGCAATGGCTTTTGCAATAGCAACGGTTGGGGTTCCGAATAACTTAGCCATTGCGATAGCCATTAAAGCATTCATTAAATTATGTCTTCCCGGCAAACCAAAATGCAAATCTTGGATTACTTCCGTGGGCGTTTGTACATCAAAAACATAGCTGCCATTTCCAATTCTAACATTAAAAGCCTTGAAAACTGCATCTTCATTAACGGCACAGGTTACACCTTCTAGCGGTAATTCTTTTGTTATAAAAAGATTGCTTTTGTCTTCAATTTTAGATGCAAATTCAACAAAAGATTCCTCGATCGCTTCACTGGTTCCATAAATATCCAAATGATCTGCATCCATAGAGGTTATGCACGCAATATTGGGATGCAAATGCAAAAACGAACGATCAAATTCATCTGCTTCAACAACAGTTACCGTTTTGCCGCTTCCTATCAAATTCGAATTATAATTCTCAACAATACCACCGATAAAAGCAGTAACATCTGCTCCGCTCTCCTGTAAAATATGTCCTAAAATACCTGAAGTAGTCGTTTTACCATGCGTTCCAGCAACGGCAAAACAAAAAGTATCTTTGGTAATTATTCCTAAAACCTCCGCTCTTTTTTTTACTTGAAAGTCTCTTTCTAAGAAATAATTCCACTCTGAATGTGTCTTCGGAACCGCCGGTGTAATAATAACCAACGTATTTTCTAAGTAAAAATCTTTTGGAATTGCATGTATATCATCTTCAAAATGAATTGAAACACCACTTTCAATCAATTCAGTTGTAAGTACAGATGGCGTTTTATCGTACCCAGAAACCTTCTTCCCCAGATTCTTGAAATAACGAGCCAAATTACTCATCCCAATCCCTCCGATTCCGATAAAATAGACGTTATGTATTTGATTTAAGTTCATTTATTTAATTGAAAAATTTAATGATTGAAAAATTGAAATATTAAGTACAATCCGAATAATATAGAACCAATACCCCCAATATATCCTTTTGCATCATAATAATCTTTATGGTTTTTAATTTTAAGATATATAATAAGAATAACTCCTAATAAAAGAAATATCATTCCCTTAAAGAAATCGCTCTCCATTTGTTATTATTTTAAAAGTTTCACTATTTCGTCAACAATCTGTTTTGTTGCTTCTGGCAAAGCCAATGCTTTTATATTTTCACTCAGCTGATTTTGTTTTCTCTGATCTTTCAGTAAGTCTTCAAAAACAAGGCCGAATTGCGCATCAAGATCAACTTCTTTAAGTAAAATGGCACCTTTTTTATCTACTACTGCTTTTGCATTTTTAGTTTGGTGATCCTCAGCTACATTGGGCGACGGAATAAAAATCACTGGTTTTCCCACTATGCATAACTCGGAAACAGACGAAGCACCAGCGCGAGAAATAACAACATCTGCCGCTGCATACACTAAATCCATTCTTTCAATAAAAGCGACTACTTGAACATGTGCAGAATTGTATTTTTTATAGTCTTCTAAATATAACTTCCCGCATTGCCAAATCACTTGAACATTTTGAGAAAGCATATTTGCCAACTCTTTTTCGATTAATTGATTTACTCTTCTTGCTCCAAGACTGCCTCCAAGAACCAATACTGTTTTTTTATTTGAATCTAAATTAAAGTACTGAATCGCTTCTTCTCTTTTGCTTTCGATATCGATTAAATCCTGTCGAACTGGATTTCCAGTTAGTATCATTTTCTCTTTTGGAAAAAAGCGTTCCAGATTTTCATAAGCCACACAAATTTTATTGGCTTTTTTACTCAATAGTTTATTGGTAATTCCAGGAAAAGAATTTTGCTCCTGAATTACTGTCGGAATTCCTGCAATTGCTGCTACTTGCAATAAAGGGCCACTTGCGAAACCTCCTGTTCCAATAACCACATCTGGCTTGAACTGTTTGATTATGGTTCTAGATTTTAATAAGCTTGAAAGCAACTTAACTGGAAATAGCGCATTATCAAATGTCAGTCTGCGCTGCAATCCTGAAATCCAAAGTCCTTTAATTTTATAACCTGCCTGAGGTACTTTTTGCATTTCCATTTTATCTTGGGCACCTACAAAAAGAAATTCGGCATTAGGAAAACGAGTCTTTAATTCATTTGCAATAGCAATTGCAGGATAGATATGTCCTCCCGTTCCGCCACCACTTAATATGAATTTATACTGTTTCATTTTTTATTAATTTCTAATTTTCTTAACAACTTATTTATTTAAAACCGCTTGCATTGGATTAGTAGCTTTATCTTCGATCGAATAGTTACCTACTGCAACTTCTTCCACTTCATCCTCCATAGCCCGATCAATTAATTTTTGAAGTGCTTCTTCTCTTTTGGCTGCGTCTTTTAATTCTTGTACAATTTCTTCATCTTTTTTCGTGACACTAATGATGATTCCAAGTGCAAAACAAGTCATCCAGATAGAGCTTCCTCCACTACTGATTAAAGGCAATGTCTGTCCTGTAACGGGTAACAATTCTACTGCAACTGCCATATTTACCATGGCTTGAAATATCATCGGAAAACCCAATCCTACGACTACTAGTTTTCCAAATAGGGAATTAGCTTTATGCGATGCAATTACAAATCGAAACAACAATAATAAATACAACGCCAATACTCCTAAACCGCCTACAAGTCCATATTCTTCAACGATGATGGCAAAAATAAAATCAGAAGAAGATTGTGGTAAAAAGTTTTTTTGAACACTTTTACCTGGACCTAAACCATATATTTTACCTGAAGCTATTGCAATTTTAGCCTTCTCTATTTGATAATCATCTTCATCGGGTTTATCGCTCGTAAAATTGTCAATACGGCTAATCCATGTATCTACACGATTGGGAAAAGCATCTGGAAACGCTTTGGCAATCAAAATAAAAAACGTGAGAAATACAATTCCAGATCCTACAACAATTCCAATATACCGCAGCGGATATTTCCCAATAAAAACCAACATCAAAACCATTGAAAAAATTAATGCCGTTGTGGAGAAATTTGCGGGAAGAATAAATAGTAACGTAATGAATACAGGCAACCAGAGCTCCCAAATGGAGGACTTAAAAGTAATCGGAACTGTTCTCGTCTTAGATAAATAGCGTGCAACAAAAATAAATAACACCATTGCAGCCAATGTAGATGTTTGAAATGTCACACCTATAAATGGAACTTGAATCCAACGACTGGCGTTGGCACCAGCAATTACGGTTCCTTTAATTAAGGTGTAGGCCAATAAAATCCATACAATATAAAGTGCTCCTTTAGAAATAGCTTTAAAATAGTGATAGGGTAGTTTATGCACCATAAAAATAATGGTAAAACCAATACAAATATGCACGATGTGCTTTACCAAATAACCTAATGTATTTCCGGTTCCTTGACCAATATAAGCCAGGTTACTACTAGCGCTAAAAACAGGCATAAAGGAAAACAAGGCCAATAAGGCCACAAATGACCAAATCCCTTTATCTCCTTTTAAGTTGCTGACTAGTTGTTTCATTTTTTATTTGTTTAAAGTTTCATTTTGTTTAAATTTTAAAGTTGCTCAACCTTAAACTTTAAACTTTAAACTTTTCTATAAATTTTTAACCGCTTGTTTAAATTGTTTTCCTCTGTCTTCATAGCTTTCAAATAAATCGAAACTAGCACAAGCTGGTGACAATAATACAGTATCTCCCTTTTCTGATAATCGTTGTGCCATTTGTACAGCATCGCTCATATTATCAACCTCAATCATCATGTCTACTACATTACCAAATACATCGATGATCTTTTTATTATCCACACCAAGGCAAATAATCGCTTTCACTTTCTCACGAACCAATGACATCAATTCGTTGTAATCATTTCCTTTATCAACACCTCCTACAATCCAAACCGTTGGTGTGTTCATACTGTCTAATGCAAAAAAAGTAGCGTTTACATTTGTTGCTTTAGAATCGTTGATGTATTGTATGTTTTGAATTTTCAATACTTTTTCAAGACGGTGCTCAACACCCTGAAAATTAGATAAACTTTCACGTATTGTAGATTTTCTAATCTGCATCAATTTTGCCACAGAGGTTGCTGCCATTGCGTTTTTCATATTGTGTTTTCCTTCTAAGGCAATGTATTCGGTGTCCATTGTAAATTCTTCTTGATTGATTGAAATTTCCATTTTGTTATTTTTTATATAAGCTCCTTCACTGAATGTTTTTGTCAATGAAAAAGGAATTAATTTGGCTTTTGTTGTATGTGTTTTTAACCATTCTGCAATGGCCTCATCATCGGCATCATAAATAAGGTAATCTTCCTCGGTTTGATTCATCGTTATTCTAAACTTTGCATCAATGTAATTTTCATATTTGTAATCGTATCGATCTAGGTGATCCGGACTAATATTGGTAATAATAGCAATATGTGGCTTAAAATTCACAACTCCATCAAGTTGAAAACTACTTAGCTCCAGCACATAGAAATCATATTTGTTATCCGCAATTTGCCAAGCAAAACTCTTTCCTATGTTTCCTCCCAACCCAACATTTAATCCAGCTGATTTTAATACATGATAGGTCAACATTGTCGTTGTTGTCTTTCCGTTACTACCCGTAATTCCTATTATGGTCGCATCCGTAAAAGGGGCTGCAAACTCAATTTCAGACAATACTGGAATTCCTTTTTCAATAAGCTTCTTCACTATTGGAGATTTATCTGGAATACCAGGGCTTTTCATAACCACATCTGCATTCAAAATCAAATCTTCGGTATGCTTTTCCTCTTCCCAAGCTATTCCATTAATGATAAGAACTTCTTTGTAATTCCCTTTTATCTTTCCGAAATCAGATACAAAAACTTCATATCCTTTTTTCTTACCCAGAATAGCAGTCCCAACACCACTTTCTCCTCCACCTAAGATGACTAGCCTCATGTTATCTTAATTTTAAAGTAACAATTGATAAAATGGCCAGCATAATCGCAACAATCCAAAAACGGGTAACAATTTTGCTTTCGTGATAGCCTTTCTTCTGATAATGATGATGCAAAGGCGACATTAGAAATATTCTTCGGCCTTCGCCAAAGCGTTTCTTGGTGTATTTGAAGTAACTTACTTGTAATACCACAGATAAATTTTCGACCAGAAAAATCCCGCACAATAAAGGGATCAGCATTTCTTTTCGAACGGCAATTGCCAAAACAGCTATAATTCCACCAATAGTCAAACTTCCTGTATCACCCATAAAAACCGATGCTGGATAGGAATTGTACCAAAGAAATCCAATCAATGATCCCACAAAAGCGGCTATAAAAACTGTCATTTCCCCAGAATTAGGGATATACATAATATTCAAATAATTAGAAAAAATTATATTTCCAGAAACGAACGTGAAAATTCCCAGCGCCAACACTGATACCGCCGAAGTTCCTGCAGCCAATCCATCAATACCATCTGTTAAATTGGCGCCATTAGATACCGCAGTAATAATAAAAATAACAACTGGAATAAAAATCAACCAAGCCCATTTTTCATATCCTTCGCCAGTCCACGCTAATAATTCAGCATAATCAAATTCATTATTTTTAAAGAATGGTATGGTAGTGGCCGTAGATTTCTCCTCGGTTAGCGCAGGCTGAATGACGGTTTCTGTAGTTACTTTAAAAATATCTGAAGTAGATGTATCTGTACGTACGGTAACACTTGGACTAAAATAAAGAACGGTACCTACAATTATACCCAGACCGACTTGTCCTACCACTTTAAATATTCCTTTTAGACCGGCTTTATCTTTCTTGAAAATTTTAATATAATCATCTATAAAACCAATTGTCCCCATCCATAGTGTCGTTACAATGAGCAAGACAATATAAATGTTGTGTAATTTTGCGAAAAGAAGAACAGGTACGAGAGTCGCAAATATTATAATCAATCCTCCCATTGTTGGTGTACCCGCTTTTTCATTTTGACCGGCTAAACCAAGTTCTCGAACGGTTTCACCCACTTGCTGTCTTTGCAAAAAACGAATAATTCTTTTACCGTAAATGGTAGACAACAACAAAGAAAAAAGCAATGCTAATGCTGATCTAAAAGTAATGTACTGGAAAACACCTGTTCCAGGAACATCTAATATTTTGTCTAAATATTCAAATAAATAGTATAGCATATATCTTGGTTTATTTGGTTAATTGTTGATTTGTTATTTGTTACTTCTTAAAATGATAATTGACTATTTTTTAAATAAATATCTCAATTGTCTCTGTATTTTTTATTTTCCTATTTGTTCTAAAATTTCCCTTACTGTTTCCATATCATCAAAATGATGACGAACGCCATTAATTTCTTGATACGTTTCATGGCCTTTACCCGCAATTAATATAATATCATTGGGCTGAGCCAATTGAACCGCAGTCTTTATGGCTTGTTTTCTGTCGGTTATACTCAATGTTTTTTTATAGTTTTGAGGGGCAATGCCCACTTCCATTTCGGCAATAATAACTTCTGGGTCTTCATTTCTTGGATTATCAGATGTGAAAATTGCTTTATCACTCAAATTCGAAGCTATGTCAGCCATAATTGGTCGCTTAGTTTTATCTCTATTTCCTCCACAACCTACAACTGTAATTAATTGTTCGTTTTTTGTACGAATGTCATTAATGGTTTTCAGTACATTTTCTAAGGCATCAGGAGTATGTGCATAATCTACAATCGCCGTAATATTTGAAGCAGAAACAATAAATTGAAAACGACCTGAAACGCTTTCTAAATCGGATAATAATCGAAGTACTTCCAGACTATCCATTCCAAGTTCAACAGCAGTACCATAAATCGCCAATAAATTATAAGCATTAAATGTTCCAATCAATTTTACCCACACTTCATTTCCGTTTATTTTCAATAGCAAACCTGACAATTGATTTTCCAGAATTTGCGCTTTATAATCCGCATAGGATTTTAAGGCATACGTCAATTTTTTTGCCACAGTATTCTGTAACATCACTTGCCCATTTTTATCGTCAATATTGGATAATGTAAAGGCTGTTTTAGGCATAGTATCGAAAAACGATTTTTTTACATCTCTATATTCGGCAAACGTGGGGTGATAATCCAAATGATCGTGAGACAAATTGGTAAAAATACCGCCAACAAAATGCAATGCTTCCGTTCTTTTTTGGTGAATTCCATGAGAACTCACTTCCATAAAACAGTATTCAACTCCGTTTTCCACCATTTCATTCAAATACTGATTTATCGTAATTGAATCTGGAGTTGTGTGTGTCGCTTTATACTCAAAAGTATCTACCATGATTTTCACGGTCGACAGTAATCCTACTTTAAAACCAGCTTTTTTAAATAACTGATATAATAAAGAAGCGATAGTCGTTTTACCATTTGTTCCCGTAATTCCAACTAATTTCAAGTTTTGTGATGGATCACCATAATAATTGGCAGCCATAAATGCCAAAGCTGAATTCGTATCTCTTACCTGAACATAGGTAACTCCTTTAGCAATATTTTCTGGAAATGTGTCGCATATAACGGCAACCGCACCTTGCAAGATTGCTTTTTCTATAAAGTCATGACCATCGCTAATAGTACCACGAATAGCCACAAAAACATCATTTGATTCGATTTTTCTAGAATCAAAATTCATTTTGTTAACTGCTACATCTGTCGAACCTTGTACCGCTTCGATAGCTACTTTGTATAATATGTCTTTTAATGTACTCATGATAACTCCAATAAAATCGTTGCATTTTTATCTAAATTCTGCCCTGCTTGCACCGATTGTTTTTTAACTTTTCCAACTCCAATCACTTTTACTTTCAAACCTAAATTGCCTAATAAAGCCACAGCATCCATTCCTGACATTCCTTTAAGATTGGGAACAAATCTTTGCTTTTTCTGAGATTTGCTATAGTAGGATTCATAATTATCTTCTTGTTTTGCAATCTTTTTATTCAAATTTTTAATTTCATTTGTTGAAGGCGCATCGGTAAAAATTTTTTGTGCAATTCTCTTGAAAACCGGACCCGCAACATCTGCACCATAATAGTTATTGAGCGCTGTACTTGGTTTATGCACAACAACTATACACGAATATTTAGGTTCTTCAGCAGGAAAGTAACCCACAAAAGAAGAGGCGTAATATTTTCCAACTCCACCAGCTTTTCCGTAATTCACAGCCGCTGTTCCTGTTTTTCCGGCCATTGAAAAATCCTTAGAATATAGTTTCGAAGCCGTTCCTTTTTTTACTACGTTGGCTAAAACCGCTTTTAACTTTAAAATAGTCTCGGGAGAGCAAACTCTAGGATTCAAGACTTCCTTTTCATATTTTTTGATCGTTTTATTCCATTCTTTTATTTCAGACACAAACTGCGGCTTAACCATTTCGCCATTATTTGCTACCGCATTATAAAAAGCCAACGTTTGCATAGGTGTAATCGAAACTCCATAACCAAAAGCCATCCAAGGAAGCGAAATTTTTGACCAGTGCTTATCACTTGGCTGCGGAATATAGGGTCTTCCCTCTCCTTTTATAGAAAGTCCGAGTGGTTTGTTTAATCCAAAATTATTGAGGTGATTGACAAAAGTTGAAGGTTCGTTTTTGTACGCATTGTAAACGGCTTGCACTAAAACTGTGTTCGAAGACACTTCAAAACCACGCCCCAAAGAAATTTTACCATATCCACCTTCATGTGAGTCCCTTACCTTGCGTCCGAAATACGTTATTTCTCCACCTTTACTATCGAAAACAGTGCTTGTATCTGCTTTTCTATCTTCAAAAAGCGCCATTAGACCCGCCAATTTATAAGTAGAACCTGGTTCATGCGATTCAGCTACTGCATAATTTGTGGTTTCATAATATGTGCCATCATTTGCTCTTCCTAAATTCGAAATTGCTTTTACATGACCCGTTTTAGTCTCCATCACCACCACGCAACCATGATCCGCTTCATACAATTCTAACTGTTTTAGTAGTGCATGATGTGCAATATCCTGAATATAAACATCAATTGTAGATATAACATCATACCCGTCTTGAGGATCAATTTCATTAACATCGCGAATGGGTTTCCACTGTCCTTTTGCTATTTTTTGTTTTAAAATTTTACCGTCTTTACCATTCAAATAGTTTCGAAAAGCCCACTCAATACCTTTTCCATCATACGATTGTCCTTTTGAAGTTCGCTCGTAACCCACAGTGCGTTCTGCAATTTTTCCAATTGGATGCTCTCTTACCGTTTCTTGTTGAATGATAATTCCACCTTTATAGGCTCCTAATTTAAATAATGGAAAACCTTTAATTTTAAAATATTGGGTATAACTCAATTTGCGAGCAATCAAATAATATCGATTTTTATTGGCTCTCGCTTTTCGCAGTTCATTTTCAAAGAAATTAGAAGATTTTCCTAAAACCGTTGCTAATGAATCTGATAGCGACTTGACATTTTTTTCGAATGTCTCTGCTTTTGGAGCGACCGCATCAAAACGTATTTCATAATTAGGAATAGAAGTAGCCAAAAGACTGCCGTCAGCAGAATAGATATTTCCTTTATTGGCTGGAATCACAAAATTCTTAACCGTTCTTTCCTTGGCTAATTTCCTGTAATAATCGCCCTCAACCCACTGGATATTGGTCAATTTTACAGCAATCGCAATAGCCATCAAAAAGATAGCGCATGCAACCAGATAAATTCTGTACGATATGTATTTATCTTCTACTGCCATAATTTTTTGAAAAAGCTTTTCTCTTCTTCTTTTTTAACTTTTATCTTTACAGGAGGAACTGTTGATGGAAAAATTTCTTTTTCTATCATTTTTTGAGAAACAGTAGACTCCATTTTTAATTTCATTAGTTCAGAACGCCTGTCTACAAATTCAGAACGCAATTCTTTAACCTGATTTGTCAACTCAGCAATCCTAAATACTTTTTGCTCAAATCGCTGCGTATTTGCAATCATTATAATTGCTAGAAGAATTAAAAAAACAATAAAACGCCAGTTTTTCAAGGCATCATCATTGATTAGAAACCGTGCTTTTAAAAGGCTGTATACTCCGTTTTTCATTTATGTAACAAATTATATCTTCTCAGCAATTCTTAATTTGGCACTTCTTGCTCTATTGTTCACTTTGATCTCAGCATTATCTGGGACAATTAATTTTCCAACCGTTTTAAATGGCACTGAAAAATTACCAAAAAAATCACGTTCAGGCTCTCCTTCAAACATTCCGTTTTTTATGAATCTTTTCACCAATCGATCTTCTAGTGAATGGTAGGATATTACACTTAACCTGCCACCTGGATTCAATACTTCTAAGGATTGCTCAACAAACTCTTTCAACACATCCATTTCTTGATTTACTTCAATACGGATCGCTTGATAAATTTGTGCCAATATTTTATTTCGAACTCTTTCTGGTAAATATCTCGCTAAAACCTCTTTCAATTCATCTGTGGTTTTGATCGGTTGTTCCTCTCTCGCCTCTATAATTGTTCTTGCCAAAGCAGGTGCATTTTTCAATTCACCATAATCCAAGAATACTCTTTTTAAATTCACATCATCATATTCATTGACAACACGGTAAGCGTTTAGGTCATTTTTCTGACTCATTCTCATATCCAACTCCGCATCAAAGCGAGTAGAAAAACCTCTTTCGGGAACATCAAATTGATGCGATGAAACTCCTAAATCTGCCAAGATACCATCTACACTTTTCACCCCATAAAAACGCAAAAACCGTTTTATAAAACGGAAATTCTCATTGATAAGTGTAAATCTTTCATCAGGCAAGGCATTCGCCAATGCGTCTTCATCCTGATCGAAAGCAAATAGCTTTCCGTTTGGCCCGAGTCTTTTCAGAATTTCTTTTGAATGTCCTCCGCCACCAAAAGTTACATCTACATAAATGCCGTCTGGCTTAATATTTAAACCATCTACCGATGCCTGTAGCAAAACTGGATTATGATATTCCATTGTCGTCGTCATTTATATTTCCCATTACTTCCTCTGCTAAATCTGCAAAATCAACATCCTCACCGTCTATTGATTTTTCGTATAAATCTTTATCCCAAATTTCAATAATATTCACTGCCGATGAAAACACGACCTCTTTAGCAATACTCGCAAAAATCACTAAATCTTTCGGCACCAATAACCTGCCTAAAGCATCTATCTCAACCACTTTAACTCCTGCGGTAAACCTGCGGATAAAGTCATTGTTTTTCTTTACGAACCGATTCAGTTTATTGATTTTTTGCATCATCAAATCCCACTCTTTCATAGGATACAACTCTAGACATGGCTGAAAAACGGAACGCTTCAAAACAAAACCGTTTTGAAGTGACGCAGCCAACTGCTTTTTTAAAGGAGCCGGTAACAGCAACCTTCCTTTAGCATCGACTTTACATTCATATGTTCCAATTATTGCATCCACACAAATAGTATTAAATGATGTAGAGCAAAAATATAAAAAATATTACCACTATTTACCACTATCTACCACTTTGTTAATAAGTTTAACCACTTTTGATCAAAAACCCCTAATTTTTGGACAATCAGTTCATTAGCTCGATTTTATTTCTTTGTAAGAATGATAATTATATAAAAAAAAGACACTACAACATAACAAATTATAGATTAAAAATGCTATGAATAAATGTCGGAAAAACCAAAAGAAGAACTCAAATATGAAAATAAAACCATTTGATTTTTTACATGAATCAGTATATTTTGTAATTAAAAATTGTTGTAAAAATTCTTTTTTATTTATTAAATCCTATATTTGTCAAAATTGAAAATCCGCATTCAAAAAAAATGGACAAACACTACAAAACAGAAGGAAGATATAGCTATTACGAAGCTGGCGAAGGAACACCAATTGTCATTTTACACGGGCTAATGGGCGGACTTAGCAACTTTGATGCTGTTGCCAATTACTTCTCTACAAAAGGATATAAAATAATCATTCCCGATTTGCCAATATACACGCAAAACATTTTAAAAACGAATGTGAAAAGTTTTGCAAAATATGTTAAAGATTTTATCACATTTAAGGGTTTAGACAGAGTTATATTACTAGGAAATTCATTAGGCGGACACATTGCTTTGTACCATACTAAAATGTATCCAGAAAAAGTAGCGGGCTTAGTTATTACAGGAAGCTCAGGGCTATACGAGAGTGCCATGGGAGACAGTTACCCAAAAAGAGGTGATTATGAATACATCAAGAAGAAAGCTGAAGATGTATTTTATGATCCAAAAGTAGCTACCAAAGAACTTATCGATGAAGTATACGAATCTGTAAATGATCGAATAAAATTGATAAAAACGCTAACAATTGCCAAAAGTGCCATTCGTCATAATATGGCAAAAGATTTGCCAAAAATGCATGTACAAACCTGTATTATTTGGGGAAAAAATGATAAAGTTACGCCACCAGATGTTGCTGAAGAATTCAATAAATTATTACCTAATTCTACCTTATATTGGATCGATAAATGTGGCCATGCCGCAATGATGGAGCATCCTGAAGAATTCAATCGTTTGCTAGAAGACTGGTTAACTCATACACACTTATCCGTACACTAGCTCTAGAAATAGGATAATTTTACACCTTGAAGAAATGAAAATTAATACTGCCGAATTTGTTATCAGTAACTCTGATGTAACGAAGTGTCCTAAGGACTTTATGCCAGAATACGCTTTTATTGGTCGATCAAATGTTGGTAAATCTTCCTTGATCAACATGTTAACCAACCATAAAAAGTTAGCTAAAACCTCAGGAAGACCAGGAAAAACACAATTAATCAATCATTTTTTAATAAACAGCAATTGGTTCTTAGTCGATTTACCTGGTTATGGTTACGCTAAAGTTTCTAAAAAAACCAAATCAATTTTTCAAGAATTTATTACTGATTATTTTGAAACAAGAGAGCAATTGGTTTGTGCTTTTGTTTTGATCGATATTCGTCATGAAGCTCAAACGATTGACATTGAATTCATGTCGTATATGGGCGAAAGTGAAATTCCTTTTTGTATCGTTTTCACCAAAGCGGACAAAATAAGTAAAGTAAAAATTGATTCTCATATTGCTGCGTATAAAAAGCAAATGTTTGCCAACAATTGGGCCGAAATGCCGCATTATTTTGTAACATCAGCTACTGAATCTACTGGAAAAGAAGAATTATTGAGCTATATTGACGAAGTAAATCAAGAGGTTTTTAAGAATAATAGTCAGTTTTAAAAAGCTCCATTTTATACTAAAAAAAATCCCCAAAACATCAATCAGTTTTGGGGATTTTTTTTTAGTTGC
Source organism: Flavobacterium sp. GNP010 (assembly GCF_056428945.1). Lineage (NCBI taxonomy): Bacteria > Pseudomonadati > Bacteroidota > Flavobacteriia > Flavobacteriales > Flavobacteriaceae > Flavobacterium > Flavobacterium sp. GNP010. The sequence continues at coordinate 24,294 of NZ_JBWJVK010000028.1, forward strand.
AAGTCCGCTTTATTTTGTCAACTCCAATTTTTCAGCAAAATAATCGCAGAAATCTTTCATGGTGTCAGCCATTTTTTCGTCATCTGTCGCACGTTTGAAAGTTTCAGACATGGCCACCAAAGTTTGGTGAAAAAATATTTTCATTTCGTCAACTGGCATATCCTTCGTCCATAAATCAATGCGCATGCTCTCTTTTACCTTGCTGTCCCATATAGACAACATAATTGCTTTGGCCTCTTCTTGCTCTACTCCGCCATCTTTTGCAGACCACATTAATTTTTCTGGAACACGGTTTTCGTCTAATTCAATTAGAAACTTAATTTCTGATGTATTTTTATTTGACATTACTTTTTAGGTTTGTATTTTGATTTTATAAATATTTCTTTGGCATTGGTTTTCAATAGGTTTTCTAATGGCATATCGTTATTTTGCACAAACGAACGTACCATTTGCCACCCAATCCAAGCACCTACCTGACCCGGTGATTCATTATCAATTTCTAAATAAAATTTAGAAAAAGGAGCAGGATTTATAAACCTGGCAATCAACTTCTGATCGTTGCTGTACAACATTTCTTTTTCTATAAAATAACGCCACATATAACTCTCATTTTCTAGACACCAAGCAATTTGTTTTGGAGAATACCCCATTTTTTCAGCATCGGTATAGTCTGGCAAAAGCAAGTCTTTTAGATACAATTGCTTACCATGATAAATCATTTGACTCAATAAATCTTTCTCAACAACTGCGGGAATTTTTAGTCCAGCAAAACTAGAAACAATATCTGGAGCGATTTGTCTTTGCTCAAAATTTTGTTTTAAATAATTTGGAAACTGATAAAATTTATGATTTTTTCCCAAATATAATTCTAGTGAAATAACAACTAAACTATCCGCATAAATTACCTTACTTTTATAATCCATTTCAGAGATTATAGTTATTACTTTTGGAGTTTTAGTTTTTGGAAAATAATATTTAATGTGTTTAAAAAGTGTTTCAACTTCTTTTTTAACAGGATCAAAATCACCATACTTCTTTTGAACTTCTGCATACAACTCCTGCCATAAAGGATCTTGCATTTTACTCAACCACACACTATCCTCTATTCCATCAGGAAAAAAATAAGGGAATTCTTTTTTGACTTTTTCTAAATCCTCTGGTTGGGTTTCAAAAAATATTTTATCGAATCGGGTTACATTTAAATCCAAGGGAATGGCTGTGACTTCATTTTCAACTTTATTCTTTTTATCGCAGGATAAAACAAAGAGAAAAATGACTACAAGAAACAGATATTTTTTCATATATATTTTTTAAATTTGTGTCTCAAGAGTGTAAGGTCACCAAGTTCCAACAAATTGCTTTTGCAAATATACATTCCTGATTTTTAAAACGTAATTATTATGACTAAAAAAAGTACATTACAGATTGAAAAAGTGAATGATCATATTGTACACTGGTTGAAAACTTACGCAGAAAATGCAAAAGTAAACGGTTTTGTGATTGGGATTTCTGGAGGAGTAGATTCTGCTGTTACCTCAACGTTGTGTGCACAAACAGGACTGCAAGTATTATGTGTAGAAATGCCCATACACCAAGCGCAAAGTCATGTAACCCGAGGACGTGAGCATATACAACAATTAAAAAATAGATTCCCTAATGTTCGTAGTATCGAAGCTGATCTAAGCTCCGTTTTTGACACCTTTACAACTGTAGTTCCAGAAATTGAAGATACTGCCAAGCTTCATTTAGCACTTGCTAATACACGTGCACGATTGCGCATGACTACTTTGTATTATTTTGCGGGAATTCATGGCCTGCTAGTCGCTGGAACTGGAAACAAAGTAGAAGACTTTGGAGTAGGGTTTTATACTAAATACGGTGATGGCGGAGTAGATTTAAGTCCAATTGCCGATTTAATGAAGTCAGAAGTCTTTCTTTTAGGAAGTTATTTAAAAGTTCCAGAGTCTATCTTGACGGCATCACCAACTGATGGTTTATTTGGTGACGACAGAACAGATGAAGATCAACTAGGAGCGACTTATAACGAACTGGAATGGGCAATGACTCAAGATGAAGGAGGACAAACTGCAGCTTCTTTTTCAGGAAGAGATAGAGATGTATTTGAAATTTACAAGCGATTGAACAATGCAAATAGACATAAAATGGACGCAATTCCCGTTTGTTTTGTACCAAAATGATAAAAAAATCACATTTTATATTGATTTACAATTAATTACAGAAATTATTTATTAATTTTACAGTTCCAATTACAAATAATTCTAAAAATTTAAAATCATGATTAAAGTATGTATAGCCGATAATTATCCTGTTGTGCATTTTGGAGCAAAATCTTACTTTAAAGATAATGCTGAAATATCAATAGTTGCCAATGTTGGTAATTTTTTGATGGTACGGGATATACTTTTAACTAAAGAGATCGATGTCTTAGTTATCGATTTGGAACTGGAAGGACTTTCCAGTATTTTTGAGGTCAAAGCACTCTTGAAAAATTTTCCAAAAACTAAAATTATCATTTTTAGTGGTCTTTCCGAACAAATTTATGCTCCAAATGCTATTAAAGCTGGTGTTTCAGGATTCATCCACAAAAAAGAGAAACTAGAAACTTTAGGTATTTCTATTATCAAAGTCCACCAAGGAAAGATAATTATGAATGAAACCGTAAAGAAAAATCTTGCTCTAATCGCCAAACAAAGCAAAAGCGAACGTTTGTATCGAAAGCTTTCTAACCGTGAAGTAGAAGTTTTGCGTTATTTAAGTGACGGAAAGAAAAATCATGAAATAGCTGATATTCTGAAACTAAACGAAAAAACAATTAGTACGTATAAATTACGATTACTAACCAAACTAAATGTTACCAACTTGGTAGATTTAGTAAATAAAGCAAAAACTTTAGAGATCGTTTAGTACCGCGACATAACTCTCCCTAATTTTTTTGAAAAAGAATGGATCAATAAATTATAGTCCATCACCATTGATAAAGGCTCTGTATTATCTGAATTACCTTCGGATGATAGAGAGCTTTTTAATTCCTCAATTATTTTACCTACCAAATACCATCTAAGTGTCAAAATGGTTTCCGATACATTTTGACTGATCGTATCATTTTTAGATTTTGGAAAAATATTTTGTCCCTCCCAATTGTGCAAAATAACACGTTCGTCTTCCATTAAAATATCTGTAACTTCTTGTGCAAATTCTACTTGTAAGTGCATAAGATATTGCTCTAAACTAAACGTTTCATTTTGATGGTAGTAATTAATCAAGTTATTAAATATATCTCGAAACAAAGGATTTGCTAATTCTACCTCATCTTCTTGCAAACTTAAATAGATTCTTTGGTACACTTTATATTCCCGTTTTTCAACAACGGTTTCAATTTCACCTTCGGCGTTTGTTCTCAAAAAAACATCTTCAAACTCTTCATTCTTATTGCCATACAACAATAAAATTTCTATTATTTTTCGTTCCAAACGATACAGTATGTCTACTTTTTCGACATCAATAGGATTCTCATTTTTTAAAACTTCAAATGGTTTTTGACCCGAAGCATCTGGATTTTTTTGCTTTTTTGCAACCTCAACGCTATCTTTCTGAATCAATTGCGCTAAAGTGCTAACAAGCACTTGCTCTGAAATGTCCATAATACGAGAACATTCCTGAATGTAAATTTCGCGTTGAATACGATCCGGAATTTTAGAAATACTAACAACCATATCCCGAATCAAATCGGCTTTTTTTATGGGATCATTCTTGGCTTCATTCATTAAAAGCGATGCTTTGAATTGAATGAAATCCTTGGCATTGTTTTCTAGATACAACACTAAATCCTCATAAGATGTTTTTTTGGCAAAACTGTCTGGATCTTCTCCGTCAGGAAACGTACAAACTTTAACGTTCATTCCTTCTTCCAGAATTAAATCGATTCCTCGAATGGAAGCCCGCAAACCGGCTGCATCACCGTCAAAAAGAACGGTAATGTTTTTTGTCAATCTATTTATTAAACGAATTTGGTCTGGCGTCAAAGCTGTCCCCGAGGAAGCGACAACATTTTCAATTCCAGATTGATTGAACTGAATTACATCTGTATACCCTTCGACTAAATAGCAATTGTTTAATTTTGCGATGGCCTGTTTGGCCTGAAAAATACCATACAGCACCTTACTTTTATGATACAATTCGCTCTCTGGTGAATTGAGGTATTTGGCTGCTTTTTTATCATTGGTTAGAATCCTACCGCCAAAACCCAGTACTCTTCCAGACATACTTTGTATAGGGAACATAACACGCCCTTTGAACCTATCAAAAGGTCTGTCTTCTCTGGGAATTGTGAGTCCTGTACTTTCCAGAAATTCTAATTTATAGCCTTTACCTAATGCTTCCTTGGTAAAAGCATCCCAAGCTTCAGGAGAATAACCCAATCCAAATTTCTTTATGGTATCATTGGTAAAACCTCTTTCTTTGAAATAAGAATAGCCAATCGCTTTCCCTTCTTCAGAGTTTAAAAGTGTATTATGGAAATAGGTTTTTGCAAATTCAGAAACCAAATACATACTTTCTCGAACATCAGTATTGGCTTTTTCTTCATCTGTTTGCTCCGTTTCTTCTATTTCGATATTATACTTTTTGGCTAAATACCGAATGGCTTCCGGATACGTAAATTTCTCGTGTTCCATCAAAAACGCAACCGAATTCCCCCCTTTTCCTGAACTAAAATCTTTCCAAATTCCTTTGGCGGGAGACACCATAAACGATGGTGAACGTTCTTCAGAAAATGGACTTAATCCTTTGAAATTGCTTCCTGCACGTTTCAAATTTACGAAATCACCTATCACCTCCTCAACACGAGCAGTTTCGAAAACAGTATCTATTGTGGCTTTTGAAATCAAATTAGTATGGTCTAAAATTGCGAAAGGTCAAAGTTACAAAGTTTTTAAAGATATAAACCCTTTCAGAGTTTGAAACTCTAAAAGGGTTCTAAAAAAACTAACTAAAACAATTGCTAATTAAAATCAAAACGTACTCCTAAAGAAACGTTGTTTTGTTTCACAGTATTATCTTTAAACAGTGGATTTAAATCATATTTCAAGTATAAACTAGTTGCTTTATAACCAACGTACGTACTCAAACCATATATAAAATTACTGGTATTGAAATCTCCTCTCGTTATCACTCTAGACTTATAGGAATCACTATCATAATTAATGTATTGCTTCGATTTTAGATTGACACCCACAAATCCTCCTACTCCAAAACGAAAACTTTCATGCGTTTTATAATAGGTCTTTCCATCCCTATCTTGTGTTTTTGTAAAATCAAATTCTAGATGCGCCGGAAATACCAAATTGACATTTTTGAAACGAGAATCTTCTTGCTGCAATGCATTTACTTCTAAATTGGTCTGGTTACCGTTTACTACTACGTTTCTATTATCAGTAGCTCGCAAATTATTATATTGTAGTGATAATCCATATTTGGCATGGAGTAAATTGCCTTCAGGTAATATTCTGGTGTTATACGTTACACCCAATTCATAAAAATGAGACCCTAAATATCTGAAATCAGATTTTTCAACAGAACCATCTGTAACAACGTTATTCAAACAAGCTGCAAATACGAGTTGAGAAGTTGTTCTTTTGGATTGGCGTTCTTCTTTATCTTCCTGCCCATTATATACTTTCATTGAAGTCACATTAATCTCTGTTTGAGAACCAATTGAATTCGGATTATTTCCAAATACGACTGAGTTACCTTTATCACTGTAATTTCCTTCATCTTGGACTTTACCATCTACCTTATCTCGTATTAATTGCTGCAGCTTTTCTTGCTCCGCAGCTACTTTAATATCAATTACAGTAGCATGTTCTTGTGCCTTTTTTAATTTCAGAACTTCAGCTTGTTCTTTAGAAATAATTCCTTTTTCAAGATCCTTTTCTATTAATTGTATGTCCTCCTTTAGAGCAGCTTTTTCTGTTGCAACAACACCTTTAATTTGATTACTTATCGCTTTTGCTCTCGTTTCGAAAGATAAAATCTTATGATCTCTCCCTCTGTTCGAGCCAGTTTCTGGAATACTATCACTAACAATTTCTAAAGAAACGTCCTTAAACCACACTTGGCCAGTACCAACTAATGAAACTCCGTAAGAGATTTGCGTTGCTTCCATCGGTACAAATAAAATAATCTCATATTTGGTCCAATCAGTGGTTCCTTTAACTGGCCTATTTTTCATATAATCATTTGCCAACTCTACAAAACCATAATAATCAATACGCATCCAAAGACCAGCTTTAGTTTGCACTTTATCACTTTTGATATAACCTGTCATTTTAACTGTTTTTCCTCTATACAAATCGGCTACTACATTTTTGGTAAGAGTCGCACCCAAACCTTTATTTTTACTATGTATAGATTTTATTGTAATAATATCTTGGTTATAAGACGCTACATTATTTTCTAAAGCTATTTCATAATTCAAAGTTGGCGACTGCCGGTAGGTCCAATCTTTAATAATCTTAGAGGTTCCACTACTTTGAGCAGTTAATTTGGTTGCAAGTCCAGCTAGCAACAGTGCTGCAATTAAAATAATTTTTTGCATGATTTTCGTTTTTTGATTGATGATTGATTTTGATTTATTCTTCGTAATTTCTATTTACTAAAACTGTTTTTATAGCATTAAAATTCTTGTTGAATTTATTCAATGCAGATTCTCGAAATGATTGATTTAATTCCGTTTCTACATTTTGCAATAAAAGGTTTGGGCTAACCGCAAGTATTGTTGTAGTTTTATTGACCGACTTGTCCATACTTTGTGATTCCAATTTTGTATTTGTAACTTCAGCTAAAAGTTTTTCTGCTGAAACATATCTGTTTTTATCAGTTACTTTATAATTTAGCTCTTGAATAGAATTATCACTGATAGTATTTTCTTTTAAGAGATTGTTGATTGAAACTACTACTTGATTTTGATTTGAATTAGAACTAACTATATCCGATTTTTGTTTTAAAATTAAATTTTTGATACTTCTTCCCTGATTTGTTTTAGACACGACTGCGACGGCTTTTTCTGATTCTGTTTGAAGGTTGGTATCATTATCAGAAACTACAGTCGGTTTAGTCGCTGCATCGTTTTGAATAACAACATCATTTTTTTGATTGATAATTTCACTGCTATTTTGATTGAAATACACTGTTCCTAGCAATAGAAAGCCGACAAAACTAGCCGCTATGTACATCCAAGGAAATTTAGCTTTTGGTTCTTGCTTCGTCTGTTCGCTATTGCTCGGGTCAGCAGCCGTAAGCATTGCATCCAGTTTACTCCAAGCCATTTCTGAAGGCTGAATTTCCCGCGAATTTAATTGCTTTTTAAAATGCTTCTCTAATTTATTCGGTTCCATTACTGTAATTTTTTAGCTTGTTAATCTGTCCCTGCAGCATTTTTCGAGCATGTGACAATTGCGATTTAGAGGTTCCTTCATTAATCCCTAACATACTGGCAATTTCTTGATGCTTATACCCTTCGATCGCATATAAATTGAACACCATTTTGTAGCCATCTGGTAAACTATCGATTAGATACTGAATATCATCTATTGAAAATTGACTTTCAATATTGTTGAAACTTTCTTCAAAATAGTTTTCCTCCTCACTATATTTGAGTTTTTTTTCAACTCGAATAAAGGAAATGCATTCATTAACCATAATTCTTCTAATCCAACCTTCGAAACTTCCTTTATGCTGAAAGTTCTTCAAATTGGTAAACACTTTCATAAAAGCAGTAATCATGATATCTTCGGCCTGATGAATGTCTTTTATGTATTGTCGGCAAACACTTAACATTTTTGGTGAAAACTTGGAATAAATCTGCTGTTGTGCCTGCCGATTGTTTTCGACAGCTAACTGGATTAATTCATTTTCCTCCTGATGTAAGTTGATTACTTTCAAAATTTTATAAAGTGTTTCTATAAGTATAGACGATTAACAATACAAAAAGGTTGCATGGAAATATAATTAATTGAAAAAAAATCTCGTGACCTGAGATTCTTCCTTCGTGAGAATGACAAAATGGGGACTATTTTTTTCTTTCAATCACGTAATTCACCATTAAAATCAGCGCTTCTTTAAACAGCGAGTCTGTATAATTATTCAGCAATACAAGTGCTTCTTGCTGAAATTGAATCATTTTATTTTCAGCATAAAGCAATCCGTTATTGTTTTTTACAAAAGCAATAACTTCTTTGACGCGTTTTTTATCTTTATTATGGTTTTTAATAGAATTGATAAGCCATGTTTTCTCTTTTGAAGTACACGTATTCAAAACATGAATAAGAGGCAGAGTCATTTTTTGTTCTTTGATGTCAATCCCTGTTGGTTTACCAATGGCATCTTCTGAATAATCGAACAAATCGTCTTTGATCTGAAAAGCCATTCCTATGAGTTCGCCAAATTTGCGCATGTTTTCTACCTGAACTACATCTTCAATGACAGATTGTGCGCCAAGTGCACAACAAGCAGCAATAAGTGTAGCAGTCTTTTTTCGAATGATTTCGTAATACACCTCTTCTGTGATATCAAGTCTTCGGGCTTTTTCAATTTGGAGTAACTCGCCCTCACTCATTTCGCGCACAGCGACAGAAATAATACGGAGTAAATCGAAATCGCCATGATCAATAGAAAGCAGCAATCCTTTAGACAATAAATAATCACCTACCAAAACGGCAATTTTATTTTTCCAAAGTGCATTGATAGAGAAAAAACCTCTACGACGGTTACTATCATCAACCACATCATCATGAACTAATGTAGCCGTATGAATCAATTCAATTACGCACGCACCGCGATAGGTTCGCTCATTTACTATACCTGACGATACCATTTTTGAAGTTAAGAAAACAAACATGGGACGCATTTGTTTTCCTTTTCTATTTACGATATAATACGTTATTCTATTTAACAAAGCCACTTGTGAAGTCATTGATTCATAGAACTTTTTTTCGAAAAGTTCCATCTCATCAAAAATGGGCTGTTTTATTTGTGAAGTGACATTCATTTGCCATTCAAAGATACAATTTTGAAATAAAAAAACAGTTATGAAATGGAGCGAAGTATTTTTTTTGAAAGCTATTCTTCTCAATTACAGCATAATTCCGTATTCTTTCTAACGATACAGCAACTATTTAACTTTATTTTAGTACTTTAGAACATTATTTTAACACACACATTAAACCTTTTCCCCAAAAATCAATCCAAATACAATAACCTAAAACCCCTTATTATGAAAACAAAATTTTTAGCACTCAGTATGGCTTTGAGCTTTCTAGCTTTTACAAGTTGTACTAACGAGGCAGAACCAGCTGCAGCAGAAGCAGCCGTAACTACCAATGACGTTGCTGCTTCACAAAAAATGGATAACGCCATCGATGACGTTGTTGTCCTGATAGAAAATCAATATGAAATAACTGAAGGAACTTCAGTTGGAAGATTACAAGCGGGTTATTTCTCGATTTTACCAACCTGTGCAACCGTTAGCGATTTGGGATCTACGTCAACAGTAAGGAAAATAACGATCACTTTTGGCAATCCAAACACACCGACTTGTTTGTTTAGAGGGAATCTACTAAAAGGGCAAATTATCTTGACACGTACATTAGGAACAACTTTTCCTAAAATCATGACTGTTACCTTCAATAATTTTTACATCAATGAAAATAAACTAGAGGGAACATCCACTTGGAAAAGAGAAATGATTGGTACGGGAACTGATTTGCATCCAAAAAACACTTTTACCATGAACGCAATGACATGGACTTCAACCGAGGGGATTTACACTAGAAATGGAGAAAGAATACGAGAAATGACTGCCGGATTTGCTACTCGCTCATCTCCTACTGATGACATATTCTCTACTTATGGCACGTTTACTACCACACATCCAAATGGATCTAATTACACTTGGTTAGTAGAAAAAGGAACTGCATTAATCCATAAAACAGCTTGCAGCTTACAAACCGCTCCTATGCCTTTTCCTGTATCTGGAAAATTAAAAATAAGTAAGGACTCGCACTACGCAATTATTGAATATGGCAATGGCGAATGTGATAATCTTGCAACGTTAGCAATTGATGGCGGAACGGCAAAACCAATAATTTTAGGAAATTAATTTTTGACTAGATCTAAAACTAAAAATGGAGTTCAAAATTGAACTCCATTTTTTTTATGCTTCTTTATTGGCTAACTGTCCACAAGCAGCATCAATATCTTTACCTCGACTTCGCCTTACTTTAACCACAATTCCGCTTGCTTCTAATGCTTTAATATAAGCGTTTATTGCTTCCTCAGAAGCTTGTTGAAATTCTCCATCATCGATTGGATTGTACTCTATCAAATTTACTTTGCAAGGAACGTATTTACAAAATTTCACTAGCGCATCAATGGAAGCTTTATTATCATTAATATCTTTCCAGACTACATACTCGTAGGAGATTTTGCTTTTGGTTTTTCGATACCAATATTCTAAGGATTCTCGTAAATCCGCCAAAGGAAAGTTGGCGCTAAAGGGCATGATTCGGGAACGGATTTCATCAATTGCGGAGTGCAAAGAAACTGCCAATTTGAATTTGACGTCGTCATCTGCCAATTTTTTAATCATTTTAGGAACACCAGAAGTAGAAACCATGATCCGTTTTGGAGACATCCCTAAACCTTCTGACGATGTTATCATTTCAATCGCTTTAAGCACATTATTATAGTTCATCAAGGGCTCTCCCATTCCCATAAAAACGATATTCGAAAGCGGATGATTGTAGTACAAACGGCTTTCTTTATCTATAGCAAGTACTTGATCGTAAATTTCTGCTGGCTCTAGATTTCGCATTCTTTTTAATCGCGCTGTAGCGCAAAAATTACAATCTAGACTACAGCCTACTTGACTGGAAACACAAGCAGTTGTTCTGGTATTCGTAGGAATCAAAACCGATTCGACCACCAAACCATCATGCAATCGTACCGCGTTTTTCACCGTGCCATCTTCACTGCGCTGCATCGTATCTACTTTGATGTGGTTGATCACAAAATTACTTTCCAGCATAGTACGTGTTTGCTTGGAAACATTAGTCATATCCTCAAAACTATGCGCCCCTTTGCTCCACAACCATTCATATACTTGATTCCCACGAAAAGATTTGTCTCTATTAGCAACAAAAAAGTCTCGCAATTGTTCTTTTGATAAGGATCGTATGTCTTTTTTCTCGATTTCCATGATGCAAAGTTAGTAAGTATTTTGAGGTTTTCGTTATTTGTGAATTTGGTTATTTGTAATTTTGTAAAAAATTTAAAATAATGCATTTCATTTCCCAAGAATTAGAGGTTTGAAATTAGAAAAAACGAAAATAGTAGACCAAACGCAATAAAAAAACTTATTATAATTTTTTGTAAATTTGTATATAAATTAATAAAAATGGGACTTCCAGAATTAAAACATAAAATCCAACTTCAATTAGATCTTGCAGATGAAAGAGTACTTCGTATTGTATCCTCTGTATTTGATAATTATTTGAATGAAATTGTTTCTTACGATGCAAAAGGAAATGCCTTAACACTCTCAGAATATCATAATACGATTGAAGAAGGGTTAGAAGATATTAAAAACAATAGGGTAATTTCTCAAGAAAATCTTATTGAAGAAATGAAAACCTGGAAAAATGACTAATTCAATTTATGAAATTTTCTGGACTACAAATGCAAAACTTGATTTAAAAGACATTTATCTTTCATTAATACATAAATTTTCTCTCTCAGTTGCCTCTACAGTAACCGATGAAATTTTTGAAAGTATAAATTCAATAACTTTTCCTGATCAATTTCAAACTGATGAATACCGAATTGATTGCAGAAGAATGATTACAAGAAACTACAAAATACTTTACCAATTCCATCACAACAAAATTTACGTTATTAGAATATTTAATACTTTTCAAGATCCAATAAAAAGTTTAAGATAATGCATTTCATTTCCCAAGAATTAGAAGATTATATCGAGCAGCATTCTCAAAAAGAACCTGCTTTACTGGCTGCTCTAAATAAAGAAACCTATCAAAAAATTCTTTTGCCGAGAATGTTAAGCGGCCATTTTCAGGGACGGGTTTTGAGTATGTTATCAAAATTGATTCGGCCTGTAAACATTCTCGAAATTGGGACGTATACTGGCTATTCTGCTTTGTGCTTGTGCGAAGGAATGCAGAAAAACGGTTCACTTCATACGATTGACATCAAAGAGGAATTAGTAGATTTTCAGCGCAAACATTTTGAAAAATCATCTTGGGGAAATCAAATTTTCCAACATTTAGGGGAAGCTGTTACAATAATTCCAACATTAGATCTAAAATTTGATTTGGTTTTTATTGATGCTGATAAAGAAAATTATCTGAATTATTTTGAGCTGATTATACCAAAAATGAATCAAGGCGCAATCATATTATCTGACAATGTACTTTGGAGTGGAAAGGTTTTAGAGCAATTACAACCCAATGATTTAAGTACCAAAATATTATTGGAATACAATCAGTTGTTAGCTAATGATCCTAGAGTAGAAACTGTTTTGTTGCCTATTCGCGATGGTTTGACGGTGAGTCGCGTGTTGTAATTACCAACTAAACCGCTATTGAAAACTAAGCCCTAGCCCGGATGGAAATGAAAATCCCACGCTTTTTTGCGTGGATTGTAATGTACTGCCGGAAATAGCTCCAGATAATTACTAATATGTACCCATAACTCTATAAAGGAAAGTACTTTTTTTGTGCTATTTTGTAAGCTTTAAACATCAAGAAACCAAAGGTAAATCCAAATAAATAGCCCGTAAGTATGTCTACTGGATAATGTAAGCCAAGATAAATCCTGCTGTAGGCAAAGATGAGCGGCCAAAGGAACAAAAATCCAAAAAATTTGATTTTATCCTTGAAGTTGAAATACACAAATGTGGCAACTGCCATTGAATTAGCGGCATGACCAGAGAAAAAACTGAATGAGTGGCTAATTTTAACAATGCGGATAAAAGAATTAATTTCAAGATTATTACACGGACGCAATCTTTGAAATCCATTTTTGAATAGGTTTGTAGTTTGATCCGTAATTGTTACTAAAACAGCTATAAATAGCAGTAAATATAAAGTTTGTTTAACGCCTAACTTTGTATAAATAACATATAAAAGGAGTGAAAAAAGTGGAATCCAGTTGCTTTGTTTGGTTATAAACAACCAAAGTCCATCAAAAGTTTCAGATCCTAATCCATTCAAAAAAACAAATAATTTTACATCTAAAGAAAGTATTTTTTCTAGCATTACATCTGACGTTTTATAGGCCCAGTAACTTCTTCAATACTTTCTTTGGTGGTTTCGATTGGCGTGGTTGTATCGCTAAGTAAGTCAACTTTGGCTTTATTAATTTCTGCGGTTATATTCCCCGTTATGTCAGTAAATTGGGTAGTGTCTCCTAATAAATTTTCTTTGGCTTTATTAATTTCCGAGGTAATATTTCCCGTTATATCGCTTAATGATTTAGAATCAAATCCATTCGCCTCAGCACCTTTTTGAATTTCACTTTTAATGTCATTCGTAGCATGTTTTAATTGCGCCATAGCTTTCCCCATAGTTCTTGCTATTTCAGGTACTTTATCCGACCCAAAAAGCATTAATACTATAAACATGATAAAAATTAATTCGCCTCCTCCTATGCCAAACATATTTTTTATTTTTTAGTGTTACAAATATACCAAATTTAGCAACTTTGAATTTTAATTTTTTCATAAAAAAAAGACTCTTTTCAGAGTCTTTTTAAATGTTGTTTGTGCTTAGTCAAATTTTGATTTCACTTCCTCTTTAGGCCAAGCGTTATTGGTAACATCAATATCCGCTGTTTCTAGTTTTGGATCTACAAGAATCTTTTTAATCGCTTTTTCTGTAGCATAGACTTTCTTTGCAGTATCATTATTTTTTCTCCAAATTTGGGCTGGATATTTAAATGTCTCTTTGGTATCATCGTCGTAAGTCAATTCAACAATAATTGGCATTAACATTCCTCCTGGCTTGTTAAACTCTACTTCATAGAAAAACTTTGGAGATTTTAACATCGCTTTTTCATCAGCAGAGAAGTTTTTGCTAACGTACTCTGAAAGTAAATTTACATCTGCAATCGCTAATGCTTTTTTATCCTTAGCAGGTAATTCTTCACTTGTTCCTGGAACTAAATAAACGAAAGGTCCTTTTTCTTGTCCAAAACGTCCTCTGCGAACTACCGCATCTTTCAATTCCTTAGTAGCAGTCTCAGATACAAAATATTGTTTTACTTCCTTTACTCCGATATCTACAAAATCAGTAGAGTAAAACCATCCTCTAAAAAACCAATCTAAATCTACTGCCGAGGCATCTTCCATAGTTCTAAAAAAGTCTTCTGGTGTAGGATGTTTGAACTTCCATCGGTTGGCATATACTTTAAAAGCATGGTCAAACAATTCTCTTCCCATGATTGTTTCTCTCAGGATATTCAATCCTGTTGCAGGTTTACCATACGCATTAGCTCCAAATTGAACTATTGTTTCTGAATTTGACATGATTGGTTCTAAGAATTTTTGATCTCCACTCATGTAAGGAACAATTTTACTTGCAGGTCCGCGACTAGAAGGGAAGTTTGTTCCCATTTCTTGTTCGGCCATATATTGCATAAACGTATTTAATCCTTCGTCCATCCAAGACCATTGACGTTCATCAGAATTGACAATCATTGGAAAGAAATTGTGTCCTACTTCGTGAATTACCACACCAATCATTCCATTTTTTGTACGCTCGCTAGTAACTCCTTTTTCGTCAGGACGACCGTAATTCCAACATATCATCGGATATTCCATTCCTTGATCTTCTGCTGATACTGATACCGCTTTTGGATAAGGATAATCAAAAGTATGAGCTGAATAACTTTTCAAAGTATGCGCCACTGTTCTAGTAGAAGTTTCTCCCCAAAGTGGATTACTTTCTTTTGGATACACTGAAATAGCCATAACCGTCTTATTGTTCAATTGTACCGCCATAGCATCTAGAATGAATTTTCTAGAAGTAGCAATACCAAAATCTCTCACGTTTTTAGCGCTAAATTTCCATGTTTTTTTCTTTTCTGAAAATCCTTTTTCACTTGCTTCAGCTTCCGCTTGTGTAACAATTACAACAGGCTTATCAAATGATTTTTGAGCCAGTTCGTATCTTTTTACTTGTTCTGCAGTAAATACTTCGCTTCTGTTCATAAGCTCTCCTGTAGCTTCCATCACGTGATCAGCAGGCACAGTAATGTTTACATCAAAATTCCCGAAAGGCAATGTAAATTCTCCTGTTCCCCAAAACTGCATGTTTTGCCAACCTTCAACATCATTATAAACTGCCATTCTTGGATAGAACTGTGCAATTACATATAATTTATTTCCTTCTTTTTCGAACAATTCATAGCCAGAACGACCGCCATCTTGTCTGTAATTATTAATATTATACCACCAATTGATAGAGAAAGTGAATTTTTCACCTGGCTTCATTGGAGAGGCTAAATTAATGCGCATCATGGTTTGATTGATGGAATAGGACAAGGCATTTCCTTTTACATCCTTTACGAACTCAATATTAAAACCGCGCTCTTGTTCTTGTTTTAAAAACTTGTTTGCGAAGTTTCCAGCAGGAAAAACCTGTTCCATTCTTTGGCTTTCCGCCAAAGGTGTCTGAGACGTTTTCGCAGCTTGATTTTGGTCTAACTGTACCCATAAATACTCTAAAGTATCTGGCGAATTGTTATAGTAAGTAATGGTTTCAGACCCACTTAATTTTGATTTTTTATCATCAAGCTCTACATTGATCTTGTAATCTGCTTGTTGCTGATAATAAGCTGGACCTGGCGCTCCAGAAGCCGTACGAAACATGTTAGGCGTAGCTAACAAATCATACATTTGACTAAACTTATTGGTGTCGTATTTTCCTGTTTGTTTAGGTGCAACAGGTGCCGTTTTCTCCTGAGCAAATAACATTGCTGGAAGAAGTAATAATAAGGTAAATTTTTTCATAGGTTGAAATCTGGTTTTTCAGTGTGTGAAAATAATAATTAAAAATACATTTATCTTAATTTATTCATATTTTAACATTCCTTTTGATGTTGATTCTGTAAAAAGTATGGTGTTTTTGATCCCGCCAACGTTAAAATGCATAATATTTTGCTGTTCTGAATTTCCTTCTATGATAACGGTGTTGAATATTTCAATTGCATTAATTTTAGGAATTTCCTTGATACTTAAATAACAAATGAGCACGTCTCCTTCCATTTCTTTGCTTAATAACGTCATGGTCTTGGACTGTCCGTTGATTTTAATGCTGAATTTTTCGGCTAAATACTTCTTTAGTAATGTGAGATCTTCATCTGTTTCTTTTTCAGAACCTAAATTAACTTTTTTAGTATATTTTTTTCCAATGGCAGCATTCAAATCATCTACAAAAATACGAGCCGTAATTTGTACCATTTTCTTTTGTGGAGCATAATTAACTTGGTACAAGGCTACATAAAATTTATGCACGGCAAAGGAAGTTGTAGTTAAAAATAATAACCCAAAAAAAGTAATTAAAATTGTTTTTTTCATTTAGAGATTCTATTTGTTTTTTATCGAAATATGGCAGCTTCAATCTTATTTGTATTCTGGAATCAAAGCGATTTCATTTTTCAAAAGTAGTAATTCTTTTAAACTCCTCGTTCTTGGTGATTAAAAAATCAATTAATAGAAATTCGTCTTCTTGTTTTAAAAGCGTTTTTGACTTTGGATCATTCTCACAATACTCGAGAAACAATCCAATTTCCTCTTTTTTTAACTGCAAAGTAGTGGTAAAAAAATACTTGTCAATTCCTTTTCCAACCGTTTCTGAAAAATCAATAGTAGGATTCAAATCATTTTTTTTAGCCGAATCTTTGGTGAATAATTTAGATACCATTTTGTAAATCTTTACAAAATCCATTCCATTTTCTATAGTCCCGTCAGATGGCATCGTCCTATTTATAGGAGAAGACTTTGCATCATCAATAAATTGCATGTCAACAATACTTTGCGTATTCCCAGTTATTAGTTTTATTTCGGCTTTACGTTTTACAATAACTTCATTCAATACTGTAGTTTGTGTTTCCAAAGCAATTACAAATAGCGGTTTTGCGAAATCCTTATCTTGAATTACTATTTTTTTTGACTTAAAAGAGGCACTAGAAAACAGCAATGTGTCTTTGGCTTTCGCCAAAATATCAAAAAAACCTTGACTGCTTATAAAAGTTCTGGTTCTTGAATTTAAATTAATAACATAGCCGTTGTCTACCATCGTTGATTCATTTGTAAATTGACCGTGCAATGGTTTTCTATTTTCATTTTGACCAAAGGAAACTTGGCAGATGAAAATCAAAAAAAAGATTTTAATTATTGTCTTCATTTTAGATTTTTTTATTTGTTGCGATCTATTTGACTTTCACTTTTCAATAAATTATTATAGTCTTGTGCCAAACCCACCAAATAAAAAGTAATTTTTTCTTGATCCTTTGACTCTAAAATTTTTACAAAAAATTCATTTTCGACCAGATAATATTTAAATCCACTTACATATTCCGCAGGCAACCCTAATTGCGTCGTAAAATAATCATGCTCATACCATTCAGAAATCATTTTAATATACTTCTCTTTTTTTTCTACGAAAACTAATTTTTTGAGCCGCTTAGTTCGCCCATTAATTTTATTGATAATCGGGTCAAGAGGCATTACCCCGCCCAATAATCCTAATAACATAATTGGTTTAAAATCTCCTGCAGTGCGCAATCGCCTTTCTGCAACGGTATATTTCTTAGGTTCCTTAGCAACAATTCTTTCTGAAACGGCATTTATTGCATTCGAATTAATAATAACTGCTTTAAGCGGAGTGGCTTTGCCTTTCATTTCTACATGTATCAAACCCAACGTAAAGTCTTCTTGCTTAACTACCCGTTTTGTGGTTTCTACATTCACGGCAGTGAAAACTAGCACATCATTTATTCGAACCATAATTACAAATTCTCCATCTTGATTTGTGGTGGTAGATTTATCAGTGCTTAAGTTTAGAATACTTATTCCACTTGCATGGTTAGCATCGACTCTTATTGTACCGCGAAGCATTCTCTCAGCAGGGGTTTGACCAATAGAAATTTGGTAGACCAAACACAAAACCAGTAAAAGACTACTATTTATTTTCACCCGCAATAATTTCGTTATAATTTTCAGCTAGTTTGACTATTAAAAATTGAATCAGCGTCTTGTTTTTAGCTCGCAAAGCATTAGCAAAGGCTACATCATCAATACAATAATATTGAAATCCTCGTATATAATCCTGTGGAATCTTAAGAGTTTCAAGATAGAACTTGTCTTCAAAAAGATCATCAATTCGATCCAAAAGCTGCAATTTCTTTTCGACAATGATTTCTTTTTTCAGCATTGCTTTTCGGCCAGAAATAGTATTTAACAACCCATCAATCCCGCCGCCAGAGGTTGCTGTGTATAATTTTCTCTCGGCTGGCGTATACTTTTTTTGGCCGTAAGGAATAATGCCAAGACTTTCCGCCGTGATTGTAGATTCGTTCACAAAGACTTCGTTTAACAAGATACTTTTAGGAATCATGTTAATGGTTATACTATCTAGTAAAAAATCTTCTTGATTAATTCTTCTGCGAAGTCCCTCTAGATGAACCGCTGTAAAAACTAAAACATCACCTTCCTTTGCCGCTATGGTAAAGAAACCCTTGCTGTCCGAAAAGACAGTTTTATCTGTGGTTACATTTTCAATTGTAATGCGATCGACCGCCAGCGAATCGGCACTGATTTTTCCGCGTAGTTCGCGAATGTTACCCGTTTGAGCAAAACAAATTTGAACTAACAACAAGACTAGTATCTGTAAGGTATATTTAATTTTCACTAGCGATTATCTCTTTATATTTTAAAGCCAATTCTCCTATTAAAAAAGTGGTCATTGTCTTATTCTTAGCTTTTAAAACAGCCATTAATGGCTCGTTTTCAATACTATAATATTGAAATCCCTTGACATACTCCGCGGGAATTTTTAATTTACTGACAAAATAGTCTGGCGTAAACCAATTCTCTAATTGTCGCAAATAGGATTCTTTCTTTTCAACTTCGAGTTCTTTTTTAAGCATTTTTGTTCGTCCAGAAATCCAATTCAAAAGTGGATCGGCAGAAACAGACCCTCCCATCATACTGCCCACATTAGCCGAAGCATTGAGATCAGTTGCAGTATATAATTTTCTTTCTGCTGGAGTATATGTTTTTTGCCCCTTTGGAATTATCCCCATAGAGACCGCGTTGATATCATTTTTGACAACAACTTCTTTCAATTCATTTACTTTGAGCGCCATCTGTACAGTAAGTATTTCTTTTTCAAAATCCTTTTGAGTGAGGCCAATCTTAACCTCTTTAAATTGCCCTTCGGCGAAGAGTAAACTGTCTCCAACTCTAGCCAGTATAGAAAAATTTCCCAATTTATCTGAAACTACTGCTTGCTGACTTTTTAAATTCAATACGGTAATTCCCTCCAAAGCTGAGAATTCAAAAGTAGTTCTTCCTTTCAATTTTACACGAAACGACTCTTGAGCTAGACCATTCGTAACTACAAATACCAAAAAAAAGTAAACAATTCTAATCATCCATTTTTGGAATTCGTTACTAACCGTTCGTAAAAGTATCTTAATGCATTCCAAATTAAGTACTAATAGCTTGATAAAAAAATGTTAATTAAAAATGCGAGAATAAGTACAGTGATTTTATACCTTTAACGCAAATTATGCACTTAAAAATGAAAAACATACTCATCGCAAGTACCTCTACACTTGCTAATCAAAATTATCTAGACTATTTATTACCTGAATTAAAAATTCATTTTCGAAACTGTTCTACCATTCTTTTTATCCCTTATGCAAGACCAGGAGGCATATCACACGACGAATATACTGCTATGGTTAGCTTGGCTTTCGCCAAAATAAATAAAAAGGTAATCGGAATTCATCAATTTGAAGAGGCACCACAAGCCTTGAAAAAAGCTGAAGGCATTTTTACTGGAGGTGGAAACACATTTGTTTTAGTTTCTCAATTGTATAAAACCAACGCAATGGAAACGCTCTCTGAAGCAGTAAAAAACGGAACTCCCTATTTGGGAACCAGCGCCGGTAGTAATATTTGTGGACTAACCATGCAAACTACAAATGATATGCCGATTGTTTTTCCGCCAAGTTTTAAAACGTTAGGATTAATTCCATTTAATCTAAACCCACATTATTTAGATCCCGACACCAATTCTAAACACATGGGAGAAACAAGAGAAACCAGAATACAAGAATATCATGCTTATAATTCGGTACCCGTCTTAGGATTAAGAGAAGGAAGTTGGCTGGATGTAAAAGGCGAAACCATTACTTTGAAAGGAGATTTAACAGCCCGTTTGTTCCGACAAAACCAACCGCCTGAAGAAATCGAAAGCGGAATTGATTTACATTTTTTGAAATAATTTAACAAATAGCTCACAAAAAAGCCGAAACGTAATGTTTCGGCTTTATAGTGGGTAATAAAAGACTTTCTATCGTATCATAGCATTTATAGGATATCCCGAAGCTTCGGGACTCGCGCAACATTAAATTAAAAAACCTCAAACAATGTTTGCCGTTTTAGAGCGAAAGACGAGGCTTCCCGTATCTCTGCGTTCACGGGATATCCCGAAGCTTCGGGACTCGCACAACATTAAAATAAAAAACCTCAAAACAATGTTTGAGGTTTTAGAGCGAAAGACGAGGCTCGAACTCGCGACAACCAGCTTGGAAGGCTGGAGCT
>NZ_JBWJVK010000029.1:0-38574 GCF_056428945.1 Flavobacterium sp. GNP010
TTCAAAAAAAGAGATGTTGTAGTAACAACAGATGAGCAATATCCACAACACATTTCAGTTCAATTTGTTCAAGATAAATGTGACTTATTGAACACTTTTCAAGTAGGAGAAGCTGTAAAAATAGACATCAATTTAAGAGGTAGAGAGTGGACAAATGCGCAGGGAGAAACCGTTTATTTCAATACGATCCAAGGATGGAGAATAGGGAAGTTACAAGTTGAAACTCCTTCTGCTGGACAAATGCCTCCTATGCCTGCTGCTGAAGCTTTTGCACCAGCAACCAACTTAAACGAAGAAGAAGCAGACGATTTGCCGTTCTAAAATAAAAAGTTATATTTTTAAATTCCAAATTCCAAATTGAGCCTGTCTTTATATTGGAATTTGGTTTTTTTTTGAAATTGATTTTCGGAATTGCCATTGTCCTTGATTTTTGAAATTAAAAAATGTATTATTTATCTCCAGCTTTATTTTTTCCGCCAGTTTCTGAAGCCAATAAGGATGGGATTCTTGCTATTGGTGGTGACTTGACTCCGGCACGATTACAACTAGCTTACAAAAGTGGTGTTTTTCCATGGTTTGAAGATGGCGAACCCATTATTTGGTGGTCACCCAATCCCCGTATGGTTTTATTTTTGGATGAATTAATTGTTTCCAAAAGCATGCGGAATATTTTGAACAGAAATATTTTTAAAATAACATTCAATCAAAATTTTAGGGACGTAATTTCAAATTGTCAAAATATCAAACGAGAGGGTCAAAACGGTACTTGGATTACAAATGACATGATCGAAGCCTATTGTGAACTTCACCAATTAGGCATAGCAAAATCAATTGAAGTTTGGCAAAATGACATCTTAGTAGGAGGTTTGTATGGTATTGATTTGGGTCATGTATTTTGTGGGGAAAGTATGTTTTCTAAAGTTTCTAATGCTTCAAAAGTCGCTTTTATTGCTTTGGTAAACCAATTAAAAAAAGAAAATTACAAGCTATTGGATTGCCAAGTTTATAATCCACATTTAGAAAGTTTGGGTTGTAGAGAAATTAACAGAATCGATTTTATGGAAATATTAAACAGCAATTAGCATTTAAAACTTCAGTTTCTTAAAACTCCAATCCAGTGTATTAAATAGTACCAATTCATTTTCTAAAGTTGGTAAATCCATTATCAGTTTCAACGTCTCCTGCGCCATCATCGTGCCTATGATTCCAGGAAGCGTGCCTAATACACCATTCAAATTACAATTTGGAACGTCTTTTAGATTTGGTGGTTCAGGGAATAAGTCACGAAGATTCTTATTTCCATTATGATTGAAAACCGCCATTTGACCTTCAAATTTTAAAATGCTTCCGTATATTAATGATTTACCTAGTTGTACACAAATATCATTTACCAGATAGCGGGTTTCGAAGTTGTCACAACCGTCAACAATCACATCAAAGTCTTTAATAATTTGAGCTGCATTTTCAATTGTTAATTTTTTTTCAAAGGCGATAACAGTAATCAATGGATTTAAAGTTTCTAAGACTGATTTTGCAGTAATTGCTTTTGATTGACCAACGTACTCCTCAGTATACAGAATTTGGCGATGTAAATTGTGTAATTCTATTGTATCAAAATCTACAATTCCTATGGTTCCTATGCCAGCTGTTGCTATATATTGCAAGATAGGGCACCCTAATCCGCCAGCACCTATTACTAAAATTTTAGCTTTTTTGAGTTTGCTCTGCCCCAAATCACCTATTTCTGGTACCATCATTTGTCGGTTGTAGCGTAGAAAATCCTGAATAACACTCATTTTGGTTTAGTTTTAAAGTTGAAAGTCATAAAGTTGAAAGTCAAAAGAAGATAAAAAATTTATGTTGAGTTCTTTCGACATGAAGACTTTATGACATTTGACTGTATATTTTATCCCAGTCTTTCCAAACAGGTTCATATCCTTTACTGGAAATGACTTTTGCAATCTCTGAAGCCGATCGTTCGTCACTGATTTCAAATTGTTCCAAGGATTGCGGATCAACAACATAACCACCAGGATTCGTTTTAGAACCGGCACTCATACTAGTAATCCCAATTGGAATAATATTATCACGGAATTTTTCATTTTCACGGGTCGACAGGGAGATTTCTAAATCTTCATTCCACAAACGGTAGGCGCAAATGAGCTGGGTCAAATCACTATCATCCATGATAAAGTTAGGCTTAATAACTCCTTCTGCCGGTCGCAATCTGGGGAAAGAAACCGCATATTTTGTTTGCCAATACGTTTTTTGTAAATAATCTAAGTGCAAAGCATTGAAAAAACTGTCTGTACGCCAATCTTCTAATCCTAATAAAACGCCCAATCCAATTTTATGAATACCGGCAGTTCCCACTCGGTCTGGTGTATCTAGACGAAAATCAAAATTGGATTTTTTCCCTTTTGTGTGGTATTGCTTGTAAACATCACGATGATAGGTTTCTTGATACACTAAAATCGAATAAACACCAGCTTCATGTAATTGCGCATATTCCTCTGTTGACAGTGGTTGCACTTCGGCTGAAATAGTAGAAAAATCATTTTTTATTTGAGTAATTGCCTTTAGAAAGTAATGAATGTTTACAGTTTGATTTGCTTCGCCAGTCACCAACAAAACGTGATCAAATCCCGCTTTTTTTAAGACCTCAATTTCTAGCGTAATTTCACTTTCGGTAAGTGTTTTTCGCTTGATTTTGTTATCTAAACTAAAACCACAATACGTACAAATGTTCTGACATTCATTACTTAAATACAAAGGAGCATACATCTGAATTGTTTTTCCGAATCTTTTTTTAGTTAATTCATGGGCTTGTTGCGCCATTTGCTCTAAATAGGGTTGAGCAGCAGGTGAAAGTAATGCCAGAAAATCATCGAGATTGCGCTTGTTTTTGGTTAACGCCTGTTCGACTTCTACTGTTGTTGTGCTGTATATTTTGGATTTAATGGTATTCCAATCGTAGTTGTCAAAAACCGATTTAAATGTTTTCATTGTTTTGTTTTTTTACTGCAAAAAGAAAATGCTGTTTTTGGCACGCAGATTCTGCAGATTTTCGCAGATTTTTTAACTATTTATTTTAATTTTCATCTTCACAAATCTGCGGGCTGATTTTTAATCCTCAATTTATATTTTATTTGCAATTCGTTTAATGTCATCTAAAATAGTGACGGTATTGAAATTGACCAGAATTCCTAGTTTTTTATTAGTAAGTTTTAAGTAGTTTGTAATTTGTTTATAATGTATAGGTGCTAAATCTTCCACAGATTTCAATTCAATAATTACTTTATCTTCAACTAGTAAATCAATTTTGAAAGCAACATCTAATATGATTTCGTCATAAGGAATGGTGATTTCAATTTGTCTCTGCACTTTCAAATCCAATTTAGTTAATTCATAGTATAACGCGCTTTCATATACAGACTCAAACAAACCGGGACCTAGTGTGTTATAAACTTTGAAAATTGCTCCTCTTATTTGATATGAAATTTCATTTTCTGTCATTTTTTTGAATTTAAAAATTAGCATTAATTAAATGTAGTTGTTTTATTTCAAAAATGATAAACGTAATTGTTTAGTACCTTGAATTTTTTAAATCTGTTTTCACTTTTTATCTGCGTAAATCTGTAAAATCTGCGTGCTAATTTAAAAATTACTCGTATAAAAATGCAGTCAAAGGACTCGAAGCCACCGCTCGATTTACTTTTTGTGCTAATTGTGCTTCGTATGCTTTTCGTCCTGCAATTACCGCTTCTTTAAAAGCTTCAGCCATCAGTTTGGGATTTCCTGCCACTGCAATCGCAGTGTTTACCAAAACCGCATCAGCTCCAAGTTCCATTGCTTTTGCACCATCAGATGGCGCGCCAATTCCGGCATCTATAATCACGGGAACTCTACTTTGTTCGATAATGATTTCTAAAAAATCGATAGTTTTTAATCCTTTGTTGCTTCCAATTGGCGAGCCCAAAGGCATTACCGCTGCAGTTCCTACCTCTTCCAAACGTTTGCATAAAACCGGATCCGCATGAATGTAAGGCAAAACGATAAATCCTAATTTGGCTAATGCCTCTGTAGCTTTTAAAGTTTCGATTGCATCAGGCAGTAAATATTTTGGATCAGGATGAATTTCGAGTTTAAGCCAATTGGTTTCTAATGCTTCGCGGGCTAATTGCGCAGCAAAAATGGCTTCTTTCGCATTTCTTGCACCCGAAGTATTGGGCAATAAATTAATTCTTGGGTGTTTTAAATGTGCTAAAATAGCATCTGTTTCGGTTTCTAAATCGATACGTTTTAGTGCGACAGTAACTAACTCGCTCCCAGATGCTAAAATGGCTTCTTCCATTTGTTGATTCGAACCAAATTTTCCGGTACCCAAAAACAAGCGGGATTCAAAGGTTTTATCTCCTATTTTAAATGGTAACATATAATTTGTCGTTAAGTTGTTTTATCAGTTGCGAAGCATTTTCAGTTTGTGTAATCAAACCTGAAACCGCTATACCGTGAATTCCAGTTTTCATCAAACTTTCTACATGCTCCAGTGTGATTCCTCCAATGGCATAAATGGGGATTTGGATGTTTTTCGCCTTCATTTGTTCGATAATCGAACGATATCCTTCTAGTCCTAAAATTGGACTTAAATTTTGTTTAGTAGTTGTAAATTGGAATGGTCCCAAACCAATATAATCACAATTTTCGCCTGTTCTTTGAAGCACGTCTTCAAAAGTATTTGCGGTACCTCCTATGATTTTTGTTTTACCTAAAATGAGTCTTGCTTCTTTAACGCTCATATCACTCAAACCTAAATGAACTCCATCCGCATCCAATTGCTTAGCTAAATGAACATTGTCATTGATGATAAAAGTTGCTAAATATTCTTTACACAACATTTTTACGGCTTCCGCCAAAGTAAACGCATCATCTGAATAATTTTTTTTGAATCTCATTTGTATCCAATCACAACCATTATCCAATGCTTTGTGGATGTTGTATACTTGTTCTTCGACTGTGTTTCCTTGCGAAATATATTGTAATTGGTTATTCATAATGGTATCCTAATTTGGTTTGGTTCGATTGTAAATAGGTTTCTATATATTTTTTGGCGTTGCTACATGCTGTTTTCAGGTCTTGTTCCAAGGCTAAATTGGCTGTAATAGCGGATGATAATACGCAGCCGGAGCCATGCTTTTCGGAAGCTAAAGTGCTATTTGGCGCAAGCCTGAAGATTTCATTTCTGGTATATAAATAATCAATGCCTACAGCAAATGGATTATGACCTCCTTTAAGTAAAGTGGAACAGTATTTTGAAAGTTCAAGAGCGATTAAAACTGGATTTTTTTCTCTCAAAGACAATTGTAAAATCTCATTATAATTAGGTGTTATTAAATCTATTTCTTTTAATATCTCAATCAAAATAGCTTGATTTTCGATGGTTGTAAAATGGAATTCGCTACTGGACTTTAAAACTGTATCCCAAACAATCTTTGTTTTTGGCGAAAGTTTTTTCACAACCCAAACAATTTCTCTTAAATAATTTAATGAAGGAATAATTCCAATTTTGACGGCTTTAATAATGTAGTTTTCGAACAATTTTTCTAATGATTTCAAAACAAAATCTAATTCAGTCCATTGTATTTCGAAGAACTCATTTTCAGTTTGAATGGTATTGCCTGTATTCACTGCAAATCCATATACATGATGCTGCTCAAATGTTTTCGCATCTGCAAGAATTCCTGCGCCTCCAGAAGGATCAAAACCTGCAATTGTTAATACGAAAGGGCGATTTGCTGACATAGTTTATAATTTTCTATTGGGTTGTTGCTGTTCCAGATGGTACCTAAAAGCGCCACATCATCAAAACCAGAATTCAATGCAGTTTTGATTCTCTCAGATGTAATTCCTCCAAGAGCAATTAATTCAGTTTTGTTGTTGTTTCTTTGTTTTAATTCTTTTTCAAAATCAATATCTGAAACGTACTTTGGTTTAGAAATACTTTCGAAAACGGGTCCAAAAAATGCGTAATCAAAAACATTAGATAATTTTTCAAAGTCACTCATACTGTGAATGGAAGTAGAGAGTTTAAATCCTCGTTCTTTCCAATCCTTCAAACAATTTTCGGATGTTTCATTTCGTTTCTTTTCTGTAAAATGAATGCGATTAATTCCAAATGCTTCTGCCAATTGTTGATGACTGTGCAATGAAAGTTGGTTTCTATATTCTTGTCTAATTGCTGTAACAAAAACTTCCATTTCGAGTTTAGTAAATTCTGGTTTTCGAACATGAAGCAACTCTAGTCCATTCTCAAAAAGAGAATGAATGGTTTCGATTTCACCGACTTGTGGAGTTGGGCTAGAAATTATAATCATAGTTCTGAATTTGCTGCAAGATCTTTTTTGAGCTTGTAAGTATTAATTTGGTTGTTGTATTAAACCTGCAAGGTTTTATAAACTTTGCAGGTTAGTAGTTTTAAATATAAATTTCTTTTCCTTGTTCAATAAACTCTTCTGATTTGGCTGCCATTCCTTTTTCGGCTTCGGCAACATCACGAATTTCTTGTGAGATCTTCATAGAGCAAAATTTTGGCCCACACATAGAGCAAAAATGAGCGACTTTTGCACCATCAGCAGGTAAAGTTTCATCATGAAATTCACGAGCTGTATCTGGGTCTAAGGACAAGTTGAACTGGTCTTCCCAGCGGAATTCAAAACGTGCTTTGCTTAATGCATTGTCACGGTATTGCGAGCCGGGATGACCTTTGGCCAAATCTGCTGCATGTGCTGAGATTTTATAAGTGATTACACCGTCCTTAACATCCTTTTTGTTGGGTAAACCTAGGTGTTCTTTTGGCGTAACATAACACAACATCGCACAGCCATACCAGCCAATCATTGCGGCTCCAATCGCAGAAGTAATGTGGTCATAACCTGGAGCGATATCAGTTGTTAATGGTCCTAAAGTATAAAATGGCGCTTCATCACAATGTTCTAATTGTTTGTCCATGTTTTCCTTAATCATGTGCATTGGTACGTGACCAGGGCCTTCAATAAATACCTGAACATCGTGTTTCCAAGCTATTTTTGTCAGTTCCCCAAGGGTTTCTAATTCGGCAAACTGAGCCGCATCATTAGCATCGGCAATAGAACCTGGGCGCAAACCGTCTCCTAGTGAAAAGGCTACGTCATATTGTTTCATGATTTCGCATATATCTTCAAAATGGGTGTAAAGAAAGTTTTCTTTGTGGTGATACAAACACCATTTTGCCATAATCGAACCGCCACGGGAGACAATTCCGGTAACCCGTTCCGCAGTCAAATGAATGTAACGCAATAAAACGCCGGCATGAATAGTGAAATAAGAAACACCTTGTTCGGCTTGTTCTATCAACGTATCGCGATAGATTTCCCAAGTGAGATCCTCGGCCACGCCATTTACTTTTTCTAGAGCTTGGTAAATGGGTACCGTTCCTATAGGTACTGGAGAATTTCGGATAATCCATTCTCTGGTTTCGTGAATGTTTTTACCGGTTGATAAATCCATTATCGTGTCAGCTCCCCAGCGGCAGGCCCAAACTGCTTTTTCTACTTCTTCTTCGATAGTTGAGGTTACGGCGCTGTTCCCGATATTCGCATTAATTTTCACCAAGAAGTTACGACCTACAATCATGGGTTCGCTTTCGGGATGGTTGATGTTATTTGGAATAATGGCACGGCCTCTGGCAACTTCGCTACGTACAAACTCAGGTGTGATTTTCCCCACCCCAGACCTCTCCGAAAAGGAGGGAGTGTTTGCGCCCCAACTATTTCCTTCGTGTTGGCATTGCATGGCTTTGGTTTGTTCGTTTATTAGTTCCAAGCGTTGGTTTTCACGAATGGCAATGTATTCCATTTCGGGAGTGATGATTCCCTGTTTTGCATAATACAATTGAGAAACATTGGCCCCTTTTTTGGCACGCATGGGTTTGTGCAAATATTCAAATCGCAATTCGTTTAGTCTTTCGTCATTCAAACGCTTTTTTCCATATTCAGATGAGATTTCTGTTAATTCTTCTACATCATTACGGTTCAAAATCCATTGTTCGCGAATACGTGGCAATCCTTTTCGAATGTCGATTTCAATATTTGGATCGGTAAATGGGCCCGAAGTATCGTAAACGGTTACTGGCGGGTTTTTTTCTATTCGTCCGTTTGACATTTTAGTGTCTGCTAATGCAATTTCTCGCATCGCTACTTTTATGGGGTGAATGGTTCCGTCTACGTAAATTTTTGTAGAGTTTGGGAAAGGAGTTCTTGAGATTTTTTCTTCGTTATTCATTGTTCAGTAGTTTATGTTTTGATGAGTGTTTGTCTTCTGCTAGGGATAGAAATGGAAAGCCCGTAAAGTGGAAAGCCAAATAAAACAAGGATTAGTGAAGCGACCGTAAGGAAGCTTTGACTAAGACTATGTTTTATAGGATTGCAACTGCGGACTTGAAATGGATAGCCCGCCCGAGCAGCCAAACTATCCTCCTTGAGTTGCAGAGATGATGAGAATGTCGTCGGTTTCTTGTATGGGGTGAGAATTCCAATCAGATTTTGGAATCACAGTATTGTTAATGGCTACGGCAATTCCGTTTTGTTTTTCAGGAATTTCCAAGTCAAGAAGTGCTTGAACAGAAAGACTGTCCGTTGGAAATTGTTTCGTTTGATTGTTAATTTTAAGCTCCATTCCTTTTGAATTTAGTATACAGTTATACTTTAGGAATGGCTACAATGGCACATAAATATGCACGGAAGTCATCTTACTTTTCCCTACGCTAGTATGAACTAGATCAGGTTCAGAGGGTAATTCTCAGCCTACAATGTTGTAGACACCCCTAAAGTGTGGAGCAAATGTAATGAAAATTATGAATTATGAATTGTAAATTATGAATTTCGTTTCCAACAATTTTCTACATGATCATTGACCATGCCTGTGGCTTGCATGAAGGCATACATAACGGTAGATCCTACAAATTTGAATCCGCGTTTTTTTAAATCTTTACTTATAGCATCAGAAATTGGTGAAGTAGCAGGAACTTCTTTTAAGTTTCTTAGGAAGTTGTTAACAGGTTTGTGATTTACAAAAGCCCAAATGTATTGCGAAAAACTTCCAAATTCTTCTTGGATTTTTAGGAAAGCTTGTGCATTGGTGACTGCCGAATAAACTTTAAGTTTGTTGCGTATGATACCAGCATCTTGCAATAAATCAAGGATTTTATCATCAGAATATTGTGCAATTTTTTTATAATCAAAGTGATCAAAAGCAGCTTTGAAATTTTCTCTTTTGTTCAAGATTGTTATCCAACTTAGGCCTGCTTGAAAGGTTTCAAGGAGTAAAAATTCAAATAGTGAAGTGTCATCATATACGGGAACGCCCCATTCCTCGTCATGGTATTTCATGTATAAATCACTGGAATGACACCAGCCGCAACGTGTTTTATCAATTATAATCATTCTTTTTCGGAGGCTAGATAATTTTTGATCATGTAGTGACCCAGATAAATTAAGGGAGTCAAGAGAATGGCAATACCAAGTTTAAATGTATAACCCGTTAATGCAGAGGTTAAAAATGTATCGAAGTTTATTTTTCCGGGTAACCAAAAAGCAATTCCTAAAACAATAAAAGAGTCGAATAACTGAGAAATAACAGTTGAACCCGTAGCTCTGAGCCAGATCTTATTATTTCCAGTTTTATTTTTGAAAAACCAAAAAATAGTCACATCGATTAATTGTGAAACTAAAAAAGCAACAATACTTCCTACAATGATCCACATGCTTTGACCAAAAACAGCAGTAAACTGCGCGTCATTTACCGGACTAATGCCTTTTGCGGCAGGGATATTTAGGGCCAAAAGTAAAATGAGGAAAGAATAGGCGATCAATCCTGCTGTAATTAGGGATAATTTTTTGACTCCTTTTTCTCCAAAATACTCATTGATTAAATCGGTTGTCAAGAAAACAATAGGCCATGGTATAATGCCGATGCTCATTACAAACGGTCCTATTTGAATGAGTTTACCTCCGATGAGTTCAGCAGTAACGGCGTTAGTAATGAAGATTCCGGCGAGAATAACGAATACAAGTTCTTTTTTGGTTTTGAACATAGCTATAGTTTTGATTTCAAAATTAGGGATTTTATCTTTTTTAAGATTAGGCAAATGGCAAATTTTTCACTCGTAAAAGTTGGTATCTATTCAGCTGATATAATGAAAGGTAATTTTATAGGATATGTTTGCTTTAAAAAACTTGGCAAGTCCAATGTTTATAGCATTATAGGAATAATAATAAAATAATTTATAAAATTGTAGTAAATAGATTAGGTTATATTGTTTTTTTTTTTTTTTTGATTTGTACTCGGACGTCCAAAACCTCTTACTAAAAAGTTTAGTGAGATAACAATCAAATTATTTTTAAACTATGAAAAAATTCTTATTAAGTGCAACTTTATTAGTTGCTTTTTCTTTAACTTCGTTTGCAGCTGATAAAGAGGTACTAAACAAAAGTGAAGTTAAAACAGAGGTTAAAACACAATTACAAACAGAATCCGACTTTCAAAGCGAAGATAAGGCTAAAGATATGTGTGTGACTATTGAATTCAGATGGGCTGATGGTGAAAGTGATGGTGAAGGAGGAATGATATTAACATTTCATAAATACGAAATTACAGTTTGTGTTTAGGATATAGTAATTTGTAATTAATATCTAGGAGTGGGACGCCACTCCTATTAAATAAAATCTCATGAAATATTTTCAATTGTTTTACTTACTTGTTTTTTATAATTCGTCAAACGCTCAACAAAGTGTCAAAATCACTTATGAGCAAAAAATTTTTTATAGCGATGCTTTTTTTAGCCAGATTCCGGGTGGTGCTAGCGAAGAATTTAAAGCAGCCTTTAGAAAACCTAAAACCTTTGAATTGATTAATAATGGGGATAATTCGTTATTTCAAAGTACTATCGAAAAGGAAATTGTAATTCCTTCTACTGAGGCTAATTCTGAAACATCTATAAATAAAGGAACCTTTATAAAACCATTTAATGTATGGATTCTGAAGGACTTTACTAAGCAGTCTATAATTAAGAGTGCTACAGTTGAAGATCAAGAGTATTATGTTGAGCAACCCTTTATGGTTGAAGATATTATATATGATAAAAGGACTAAAGTTATTGATGGGTATACATGCTTGTCTGCTTTTACGGTTTCGGCAAAAAATGACACTATTCAATATTGGTACACCCAAGAAATCCCAATAATTGATGGGCCGTTTACAATGACCGCAATACCGGGCTTAGTTTTAAGTACTGAGTCTAAAAAGAAGGTTGTATATGTTACGAAAATAGAATTTTTTGATAAAAAAGTAGTTGTGGACGGTGTGAATAAAAAGATTCCCTTTATTACAGAACTGGAATTAAAAAATAAAATCGAAGAATCTAGAAAGCCAAAGTCCTATACTGATGAATTTGGAAAAAAATTCGAGTCGAATTCTATAATTATAAAAGCGGGGAATTAAAAATTAGGATAAAATGAAAAAGTTAATATTATGTATTGTAGTTAATTTTGTTTGTATGATTTGTTATTCGCAAACTGCAATGAAAGTTTTCTTTGAAACAAACACTGTTGTTAAAGAGGAATCTTTGAAAGATTTGCCTGTTCACATTAGGGCTGCTGCTTTGCAACAATTAAATAGTATAAAAAAGAAATCAGTTATGATTATTCAAGGTAGTGTTGTTTATTATGAAATCAAACCACAACAGATTAATAAAAAACAAGAAGGTACAATTAGCTCTAATGATAGAACATCTGGAGTTTTGTTCTCAAAAGATTTGTCGTTAGAAGGATCATATCCTAGCCTTAAAGTATTGAAGAACTTCAAAACAAACACCATTAAAACCAAAATAAAAGATCAGGTAACAACTGAGAAAATAGCTGCTGTCAAGTGGAAAATTACAAATAAAAAAATTAAAATTTTGGGTTACACCTGTTATGAAGCTACCACTACTTTTAAAAATAAGTTGTTAACTGTTTATGCAACAAACGATCTGAAAGTTTTAGGAAGTCCAAGTGATTTACCGTTTATTAATGGTCTTGTATTATCGTATAAATATGGAAATAGTACCACTTTAGCACAAAAAGTTGAACTTAAGCAAACATTGCCTATCAATTTTTTGTAGTATTTTTTAAATGAAAATTAAATTCATCATATTTCTTTTATTTCCTGTATTGCTTTTTTCGCAGCATACTATTCGTATTAAAGCTATTGATGATGCTACAGTCCCTATACAAAGAGCTATAGTTGCAATTAGTCAAGAGGGTAATCAAATTGCTTTTGGGACTACTGATGCAAATGGTTTTATCGAAAAGCAATTAGCCGTTGGATCGTATATTATAACTATCAAAAAATTAGGTTTTGCACCTATTACAGAGGTGCTTTTAGTTCAAAAAGAGGAATTATTAACAGTTACATTACTAACTGAAACGAATCAACTTAAAAATGTGATTATTACCAGTAGACCTAAAATAATGAAGGTAAAGGGTGATACTATTTCGTATAACTTAAAAGCTGTGGTTGATGGTACCGAAAATAAAATCGAAGATGTAATTAAAAAACTTCCAGGTCTGGATATTGACCAAAATGGCAAAGTATTGTACAAAGGGCAACAAATTGATAACGTTCTTGTTGATGGGAATGAGTTTTTTGGAAACAAACATCAAATGGCGACCCAAAATATTAATGCAGACATGATTGAAGGCATCGATTTGTTAACTAATTACTCTGGTTTTGCGCAGGCTAGTGGTGGCAAAAAAGGAATTGCATTGAACTTAAAAACTAAAGATAGTTATAAAAATAAGTGGGTTACGGATTTTGAATTGGCAGCGGGACTAAATAATTCGTTTCGTTTTCATTCTAATGCGTTTAAATTTTTTAAAAAGGGAAATCTTGCTATTATTTCAGATTACAATACGATTGCAAAAACACCAATTTCAAGAGAGGATTACAATGAAATGAGAATTGTTTCCGAAGTTGATGGTGAAAATGAGGGCTTTAAACCTATTGAAACTCCCACTTTTTTAAATCCAAACGCTTTTATTAAAGATAAAAAAAATGCTTTTGTGGGTTTGAACTATACTAGTTTAATAGGTAAACGCTCCAAAATTACGGTGTCAAATATTTTTAATAAAACGAATATTATTGAGGAGAATGCCAGACTTCAAACAAATATTGGACAAACACAAAGTCAAGTTTTATTTAGTGAAAATAAAGAGGCTACCTACAGCTTAAACAATAGTGTTCTAAAATGGGAGTTTAATAAATCTAAAACAACCTTCATTTCCTATGTAGCAGGATTTACTCCAAATGTAGACGAAGATGATCAAGATTTAATGCGTTCTGCTAACCAATTATTCTATGCCAAAAGCAGTACCAATTTTAGTTTTGCTCAAGTTGCAAAAGTACAAACCACACTTTTTAAAACTATTAATTATAAAAGTATGGTGCGACATTCAGTAGATAATAATGGTCAAAAAATCAACTTGTTTTCTCAACAAGATTTGTTTGGTACTGCGTTAGATACAATTTATCAAAGCCAAAACAATAAGGAGGTCAATTTGAGTTGGAATAATGTACTCACAAAGACGTTAAAGTCAAATATTTTTACTGTAAAAATAAATTTTTCATCACTTCAAACTAGATTTGAGAATACCATTTTGGACTATGAAAGTAATAATACAGCTGTAAAATTAAATCGACAAACCATACAGAACAATTTTTCTTGGTTAAAAAATTGGAACGCTAAATTTCAGTCTGCTTTGGGTTTTTCCTCCACGTTAGTAAACAGTTCATTTCAAGTCACGGAAAACACTTTAACTAGATTAGAACCTAATTTGAGCTTAATTTATAATTTTAAGGGACTAAATAAAATAACTTTTAATTATTCATTAAATCATCAGTTACCTGCAATGAGTCAACTGCAGCAAACGGATATGGTGCTAGATTTTCAAACTATTTCTAAACCTTCTGGGATTAATTATTATCAAGTAATGCCTAAAAATAGTTTTTCATTGCAATATTTCAGTGTGAACGCGAGGAATCAAAGTGTGTTTTTCTCCACTTTATCTTATGATGTAGAGCAAAATTCGGTGTCGACAAATACGATCTATAATTTCGATTTTATTGAAACCACCGGTATTACAACTGGAGATCGAAAAAGCATGAGAGGATTAGCTCTTTATGACTTAAAATTGAACCGGTTTCCTGTATCGATTAAAACAACATTATTTTATTTAAAATCAAATGGTTTATCTCAATTTAATGGGTTTGATAATGAAACGGAGACTCAAAATTTCACCAGCCGTATGCAATTAATCTCCAATTTTAGGAAATCAGATGTTCAGTTTGGAATTGATTATAATTTTATTCAGCGCTCTGTTGAACAAAGTAGTAGCAGTTTCAGAAATACAAGTCAAAATCAACAAATTACGTTATCCCTTAGAGGTAAAAATAATACAAAGTTAAAATGGGACTTGGGTTTTACAGTTGACAATCAAAATTCAGGTTATGCAATTAATTCCTTATATTTTCTAAACGCAAATATGCAGTATGTTGCGAATAAAAATTGGAAATTATTTTTCAATGGAAACAATATTCTAAATCTGAATCAGTCCACTTTATTGACAAATACAGCAAATGCAAGTTTTTTCACTACTTCAAGACTAGCAATTAGACCTGGATATTTGATGCTAGGCATTAATTTTTCATTGTAAGAGATGTCCTAAAATTTAAAAACACCATTTCAAAAATGATTTGAAATGGTGTTTTTAAATTATTACGGGTTTCGAGATTCACTAGTGTGATTGTTTTTTTTCTCATACTAACTTCATCCTACAATTGCGCTTTTAAAATCCGTAACGATAAAATCTTTATGTCAAGATTTACTATAAGCAACAACGCTTTATTTGTTATGGGTAATATAATCATAATTTGCTGCAATAATCATCAAACAACACACAATTTACACTTTGTATGTATACTATTTTAGACAATTTAGATTTTAAGGCAATGCAAAATCTTGGTCATAAAAAAAGAGTACAACTAGTGTACTCTTTTTGTTTTTTTATGTTTTAAGATATTAGAATCCACTTACATTTAATCGGCCGCCTGTTGCACATTTTCCTGAAAGTGATGCAGTAGGTGTAGCGCTATTCAAAAGTGCCGCTTTAATTTGCGCTGCCGTTGCTCCAGGATTTAAGGATGCGTATAAAGCAGCTGCTCCAGAAACATGCGGAGTTGCCATAGAAGTTCCATTATAGCTAGCGTAACTAGAAATATTCTGGCCCTTAGATCTTGTAGGAACTGTAGACCAAATTCCAGAACCTGGGGCTCCTATATCTACTGATGTAGCTCCGTATTGAGAAAAACTAGACAATGCTCCGGTACTTGTAATCGATGCAACTGCAATAATATTTGCATTAGGGTAACTTGCTGGATAACTTGGTGTAGCATCGTTGTTAGTTCCACTATTTCCTGCCGCAGCAATAAACAATATTCCAGCAGAATTAGCTCTTTCAATTGCATCCTGAAGGGCTTGCGAGAATCCTCCTCCTCCCCAAGAGTTATTAGTAGCTACAATATTCAAGCCTTGTCTTGTTTTTAAATCAGTGAAATAGTCAACTGCTTTTATTGCATTGGCAGATGTCCCGCCTGTTGCTCCTAAAAATTTAGCATTTAGCATTTTAACGTTCCATAAAACTCCAGCAACTCCTTTTCCATTACCACCTACAGCACCAATTGTACCTGCTACGTGCGTTCCGTGATCATCGTCAACTCCGTCAAAAACAGTATTGTTGTTTCCTGCAAAATCCCAGCCATAAACGTCATCAACAAGGCCATTCCCGTCATCATCTACACCATTTGCAGCCACTTCTCCAGGATTTTTACCAGCATTTGCTGCAAGATCTTCGTGGGTATACATATAGCCTTCATCAATAATTCCGATGTATACAGTTGCGGATCCTAGCTTATTGTTTGCCCAAGCTACTGCTGCATTTGAACCAAATTGGTTTGATGGAGAAGTTGTAGACCCTAACATCCCCCAAAGAGAGCTATTAGTGAAGTACGTGTCATTTGACACAGCGTGGTGATTGTAAATCCAGTTAGGTTCTGCGTATTCTACTTCTTTGAGGTCTTTAATTAGATCAATAGCTTCCATTGTACCCAAATCTGAATTTACTAATAAAAGTTTTCCTTCTTGGCCTTTTGTTTTCGCACTTAAAGATTGCATGGATTTGGTATTAATTACCTCAATTGTCGAACCACCAATCAGAGATAAAATGGTATTGGATGTTCTTTCTCCTGATTTTGTAGGTTTGAATTTAATAAGTATTTGATTAGCTACAAATGCAGGTTGCACTTTATTTTGTACTTCGGCTGTAGCGTTATTGTTTTCATCACTACAAGAGGAAATAGTAAGCAGGGCTAAAGCGCCCAAAAATAAATTTTTCATAATTTTATGGTTTGGTTAACAGTTGTAAAAATATTAAAAAAATGATAATAACAAAGTATTGATATTAAAAATTTATTCTATTCTTATAAAATTGTTATAAATATTTAATTTTATCTAATATTTGAATAAAAATAAAAATTTCAAGAGGTAGAGTAGAAAGTTGTTTTCTAAAGGTTTTTTTCTAAAATATAGGGGTGGTGTTTTTGTGTAAACTTATTAAAATTGCACGTTTATAGGTAGTTTATGTAAGGGTAGTGCATTCTTGTTTTAAAGTGCGATAGTGAATTTATTGAAAAATATGTGATGGATTTAGGATATTCCAATTTAAGCTAATTTGAGATCAAAAAGGCAAATTTTGACTGTATGTAAAAAAGCCCCATTTCAAAATGATTTGAAATGGGGCTTTGTATTAAAATCTGAAATCAAATAGCAATTATTTGAAATCAAAATGAATCTATCCTAAAGCAGCTCTTTTGAAACCTGTAATTTCAACCTTGAATTCTTTAACATAATCACCAACTTTTTTACTGTCATCTTTGATGAAGTTTTGATCTAATAATGCTTTTTCTTGATCTAAAGTAGTGTTGTCAGAGATGAAACGCTGTACTTTACCTGGAATAATTTTATCCCAAATTTGTTCTGGTTTGCCTTCTGCTTTTAATTCTGCTTTTGCATCTTCTTCTGCTTGTTTCAAAACTTCTTCAGTTAATTGAGAGAAAGAAATGTATTTAGGAACATTTTTTAAAGTTTTTCCTAAACGTTTTGCTTCTTCATTTTCTTTTTCGATGATAGCAATACGAGCAGCTAATTCTGACTCAACAAAAGCAGGGTCAAAATCTTTGTAAGATAATGTATCAGCTCCCATTGATGCCACTTGCATAGAGACGTCTTTAGTCAAAACTTCTGCATTAGGTACAGCAGCAGAAATAGCAGTTAATGCAGCAATTTTGTTAACGTGAACATAAGATCCAACAAAAGCACCTTCTAAAATTTCAAAACCACCGATTTCGATTTTTTCACCGATAACACCAGTTTGTTCGATCAATTTTTCAGCAACAGTCATTCCGTTGAAATCTGACGCTAAGAATTCTTCTTTAGAAGAGAAGTTAATCGCTTTTTCAACTAATTCTTTAGCTAAAGTTACGAAAGATTCATTTTTACCCACGAAATCTGTTTCACAGTTTAAAGTGATGATCGCTCCTTTAGTTTTGTCAGCATTGATAAAAGAAACAGCAGCTCCTTCGCTAGACTCACGGTCAGAACGATTAGCAGCAACTTTTTGTCCTTTTTCTCTAAGGTTTTGTATAGCTTTATCGAAATCTCCTTCAGCTTCAACTAAAGCTTTTTTACAGTCCATCATTCCGGCACCTGTAGTTTGTCTTAATTTATTTACATCTGCAGCAGTAATTGTTGCCATAATTTTTTTATTTTAAAATTGAAAATTCTTTTAAAAGAAATTACGAATTACAAATTACGAATTATGTAAAACTTACATAATTCATAATTCATAATTCGTAATTGTTTATTTACTCTTCAGTTGCAGTTGGAGCAGCAGCTTCTACAGCAGGAGCAACTTCTACAGCCTCAGCAGCAGGAGCAACAACTTCAGCAGTAGCATCACCTTCTTTGTCAGAACCTCTATCAGAAAGTCCTTCAACAATAGCAGCTGTAACTAATGATAAAATTTTATCAATTGATTTAGAAGCATCATCATTTGCAGGAATTACATATTCTACTTCACGAGGATCAGAATTTGTATCAACCATTGCAAAAACTGGAATGTTTAATTTTTGAGCTTCTTTTATTGCGATATGTTCCGCTTTGATATCAACTACGAACAATGCAGCTGGTAGTCTTGACATGTCAGCGATTGAACCTAAATTTTTCTCTAATTTAGCACGAAGACGATCTACTTGCAAACGCTCTTTTTTAGAAAGGGTCATGAATGTACCATCTTTCTTCATTTTATCAATAGTAGCCATTTTTTTAACAGCTTTACGGATAGTTACGAAGTTAGTTAGCATTCCACCAGGCCATCTTTCAGTGATGTAAGGCATGTTTGCAGCTTTTGCTTTTTCAGCAACGATGTCTTTTGCTTGTTTTTTGGTAGCAACGAATAATATTTTTCTACCTGATGCAGCGATTTTTTTCAAAGCGTCATTTGCTTCTTCAATTTTTGCTGCAGTTTTATATAGATTGATAATGTGAATACCATTACGTTCCATATAAATGTAAGGAGCCATGTTTGGATCCCATTTTCTAGTCATGTGTCCGAAGTGAACACCTGCTTCTAGTAAGTCTTTAACTTCTATTTTGTTTGCCATTTTTGTTCTAGTTTACGTTCTGTTGATTAGCAATAAGCTTCTTTGATACGACTTTGAGACTTGCGCCTTTAGACTTTCGACTTATTTAGATGCTAAACTATTTCCTACCTCGATAGGAGAGCAACAACAACTGTGTTTTTAAATTTTTATGCTAAATTTATTTCAGTATCTTCTCTGTTTAAGCTGATAATAAAACCAGACTATGAACGTGAGAACCTGAATTAAATCCAGATTGAATATTAACGTTTAGAGAATTGGAATCTCTTACGAGCTTTCTTCTGACCGAATTTCTTACGTTCAACCATTCTTGGATCTCTTGTTAACAAACCTTCTGGTTTCAAGATAGCTCTGTTTTCTGCATTTACCTCACACATAACGCGTGCCAATGCCATTCTTACAGCTTCTGCTTGACCAGTTGAACCACCACCATAGACGTTTACTTTAACGTCAAAGTTGCTTACATTTTCTGTCATAGACATTGGTTGTAATACTTTGTACTGTAAAGTTGCCGTTGGGAAGTACGTTTCGAATGCTTTTTTGTTTACAGTGATTACTCCTGTTCCTTCCGAAACATAAACACGTGCAACAGCGGTTTTTCTTCTACCGATTTTGTGAATAACTCCCATTATTTAAGATCGTTAAGGTTAACTGTCTTTGGTTTTTGAGCGCCTTGTTTGTGCTCTGAACCTACAACAACATTTAAATTTCTAAAAAGTTCAGCACCTAATTTATTTTTAGGTAACATTCCTTTTACTGCTTTCTCTACTAATAATGCAGGATTTTTTGCTTGCAATACTTTAGCAGTTAAAGTTCTTTGACCTCCTGGGTAACCAGTGTGACGGATGTAAGTCTTCTCGTCCATTTTGTTACCTGTAAGGTTGATTTTTTCTGAGTTGATAACGATTACGTTATCTCCGCAGTCCACGTGTGGTGTATAACTTGGCTTGTACTTACCTCTCAAAATCATAGCGACTTTTGAAGCAAGACGACCTAAGTTATGACCATCAGCATCAACAACAATCCACTCTTTTGTAACGGTGGCTTTGCTTGCTGATTGTGTCTTGTAGCTTAATGCGTCCATAATATATTTTTAATTAAACATTCCATCCCCAATAAAGGGGTTGCAAAAGTACAATTAATTATTTTAAATACAAATACCTTAAATGAATATTTTTATCTGGTATTTGTCCTGATTATCAAATGTATATTTAAGATTATGTGCCGAGTTATAAAATGGTGACACACATTTCTGAAGTAATTCTACTAGAGCGTTGTATGTTTTTATTTTGATTAATTGTGTTTTTCTAATTTTCTGAACTCAATATTATATTTTATTGGCTATTTTTGGTTTTAAAACAGCTTATAGCTATATTGTATGTTTTTTATTCTTCAAAACCCACCATATATTTTCTAATATTTCATCTATGAAGGCCAAAGCAACTTTAAAACAAATCGCAAAGGAATTAAATGTTTCTGTATCTACAGTTTCTAAAGCATTGAACGATAGTCCAGAGATTAGCGAACAAACGAAGATAAAAATTAAAGAATATGCTAAGCTCAAAAATTATAAACCCAATGTAATTGGTATAAATCTCAAGAATAGAAAGACGAAAACCATTGGTGTGATTATTCCAAATATTCTGAATTCATTTTTTGCTAAAGTTTTTAGTGGCATAGAAAAAATGGCCGATGGAAAGGGATATAACGTGATTATGTGTATTTCTAATGAATCAGCAGATAAAGAAGCACATACACTGGAAATGTTGAGTAATGGCACTATTGATGGATTTATTGTTTCGGTGTCTGAGGAAGCACAGAAAAATCAAGATTACGATCATTTCTCAGCAATTATTAATGATGGGACTCCAATAGTGATGTTTGATCGAATTGCAGAAGGGGTTGATTGCGACAAGGTAATTGTAGATGATTTCGACTCTGCACGTAATGCAACACAGCACCTTATTGATTTGGGGTGCAAAAATATTGCTTTGATATCCTCAATTGATAATTTGAGTGTAGGTAAGCTAAGAGCCGACGGATATCTGAAAGCATTAGAAAATAATGGTATTGCTATTAATTCTAGTATTATTATTCGAACGGATGCTGAAGAGGATTTGACAGGGAAAATAGAAAAAATATTCGAGAATAAAATAGACGGAATCTTTGCTATTGAAGAGAACGACTCGGTTACTGCATTGCGTCTGGCCTTAAAAAAAGGATTTAAAGTTCCAGAAGATATTTCAATAATTGGTTTTGCTGACGGAATTTTGGCTTCTCGCAGATTGACTCCCAGTTTAACAACAATAAGTCAGCACGGAATTGAAATAGGTGAGGTTGCTGCAAAATTGCTTATCGACAGATTAGAATCTAAAGAAGAGTATGTCCCTTATGAAACCGTTGTCATTAAAACAAAATTAAAAGAAAGAGAGTCAACAAGAAAATTGTAGTAACTGATTGTTATAGCAACAAAAAAATGGCTAATCGTTTTTGAATGATTAGCCATTTTTTTTGTGATGAGGAAGATCATTTTAATGCGCTTCCAGCCAATCTTTTCCTACTCCTAAATCAACTTCCAACGGAACATCTAACTGGAATGCTTGTTCCATTTCGTGTTTAATCATCGGTTTGATTTTTTCGAGTTCATCATTATGTACATCAAACACCAATTCATCATGCACCTGCAACAACATTTTACTTTTCCAGTTTTCAGATGTTAGTTTTTGATGAATGTTAATCATCGCAATTTTGATAATATCAGCAGCGCTTCCTTGAATAGGTGCATTTACCGCATTGCGTTCTGCTCCACCACGAACAATAGCGTTTTGGGAGTTAATGTCTTTTAAATAACGACGGCGCCCCACTATAGTTTGTACAAAACCATTGTCTCTTGCAAAATCTATTTGCTCCTGAATATAAGATTTTAATCGGGGATACGTCTGGTAATAGGCTTCGATCAAATCAGCACTTTCTTTGCGAGACAAATTGGTTTGATTGCTTAATCCAAAAGCAGAAACACCGTATATGATTCCAAAATTTACCGTTTTGGCATGGCTTCGTTGCTCGCGAGTTACTTCTTCCAGCGGGACATTAAATACTTTTGAAGCGGTAGATTTGTGAATGTCTTCCTGATTCTGGAACGCTTTAATCATGTTTTCTTCGCCACTTAATGCAGCAATTACGCGCAATTCTATTTGGGAATAATCCGCAGAGACTAAGGTGTAATTTTCGTCTCTAGCTACAAATGCTTTTCTAATTTGTCTTCCACGTTCGGTACGAATAGGGATGTTTTGTAGATTGGGATTATTCGAACTCAAACGACCTGTTGCGGCCACCGTTTGCATGTAATCGGTATGAATACGGTTTGTGATTTTGTCAACTTGGTTTGGCAGAGCCTCGACATAAGTATTTTGTAGTTTTACCAACTGTCTCCAATCTAGAATGTCTTTTACAATTGGGTTTTCGGCAGCTAAATAACTTAATATTTCCTCGCCTGTTGCATACTGACCGGTTTTGGTTTTCTTTTGCTTTACACCGCCAATTTTTAATTTATCGAATAAAACATCACCTAGCTGTTTTGGTGAAGCCAAGTTGAATTTTTCTCCTGCAGTTTCAAATATGCTTGTTTCTAATATTTTAATATCTTCATCCAGTGTTTTCGACATTGATTTTAAGAAATCCACATCTACACGGATTCCTTCTTTTTCCATATCTGCCAGAACTTTTACCAACGGAATTTCGATTTCCTCAAAAAGTTTCTTGGTTCCGGT
The DNA here is from genome assembly GCF_056428945.1 of Flavobacterium sp. GNP010. NCBI lineage: Bacteria > Pseudomonadati > Bacteroidota > Flavobacteriia > Flavobacteriales > Flavobacteriaceae > Flavobacterium > Flavobacterium sp. GNP010. The sequence continues at coordinate 22,617 of NZ_JBWJVK010000029.1, forward strand.
CTTGTCTAATTCCAAAGTGAATATTTCCTTGAGTTGCAAGGTCACATCAGCATCTTCAACAGCATATTCTTTGATTTCCTCCAGTTCAACATCTCGCATTGATTTTTGGTTTTTCCCTTTTTTACCAATTAAGACTTCAATGGATTGAGGTGCATATTTTAAATACGTTTCCGATAAAATATCCATATTATGACGCATATCTGGATTAATCAGATAATGTGCAATCATGGTGTCGAATAATTTTCCTTTTACGGTAACATGGTAATTAGAAAGAATTTTTAAATCATATTTTAAATTCTGACCAATTTTCTCGATGCTTTCATTTTCGAAAAAAGGAATAAATTTTTCAATTAAAGTTTGCGCTTCCTCTTGATTTTCGGGAAATGGAACATAAAATCCTTTTCCTTTTTCGTAAGAGAAAGAGATTCCTACCAACTCAGCGTGCAAAGCATCTAATCCAGTAGTTTCGGTATCAAAACACACTGCAGTTTGATTTTGTAAATTTTGCAACAGCAATCGCAGGCCCAAATCACCTTGAACAATTTGATACGAATGCGAGGTATTATCTAATGTTTTATAAAATTGATGGCGCACCTCTTCATCGGAATCATTTGCGGTTGTACTCCCAAAAAGATCAAACTGATCTTCGTTTTTTGGTTGTGGTTTTTTATACAGCTTAGCGTCGTCAACAGTATTTGTTGTGGTTGCTGCGGAATCGCCTTTTTTGAAAATGGCGTCAAATTGTTCCGCCATTCGTCTAAACTCTAATTCATTGAAAAGTGCATCTGTTTTTTCAACATCGGGCGTAGAAAGCTCATAGTCCGTTTCGTTAAAAACAACAGGGCAATCAAGGATTATTGTGGCTAAAGTTTTGGACAGCAGTCCTTTTTCCTTGTTGGCTTCAATGTTTTCCTTCATTTTGCCTTTAAGCTTATCCGTATTAGCTAAAAGATTTTCCATAGTACCAAATTCTTTCAGCAATTTCTTAGCAGTTACTTCGCCTACGCCTGGCAGTCCGGGGATGTTATCTGCAGCATCGCCCATCATTCCAAGAAAGTCAATTACTTGATCTGGTCTTTCGATTTCAAATTTTGCTAAAACCTCAGGAATACCCCAAATCTCAATTCCATTACCCATACGAGCGGGTTTGTACATGAATATATTTTCGGATACCAACTGAGCAAAATCCTTATCTGGGGTCACCATAAACACTTGGTAATTTTGCTTTTCGGCTTGTTTTGCAATAGTTCCTATTAAATCATCGGCTTCATAACCTGCGACTTCAATGATAGGAATGTGCATGGCTTTTAGTAAATCCTGAATGTATGGAACTGCTATTTTTATTGCTTCGGGTGTGGCGTCTCGATGTGCTTTGTATTCTGGGAAGATATTATTTCGCAGTTGGCTTCCTCCTTTATCAAAAGCTACGGCTAAATGATCAGGCTTTTCTCTTTTGATTACATCCATTAAGGAATTCATAAACCCCATAATGGCTGAGGTATCCATTCCTTTAGAATTGATTCTTGGGTTTTTAATAAAAGCATAATAGCCTCTAAAAATTAAAGCGTAGGCATCAAGGAGAAAAAGTCGTTTTTGTGCTGACATAGTTGTGATTTTGTAAAGAGTTCAAAAGTACAAAACTTGTGAGAAAATGAAGTGAAGGAATTCAACAATTCTTATTCTGTTAGCGTATTGGTTTCTGTTGCAAGAAAAGTATAATTATATTCTATAAGAAAAAAAAGGTTAATTATTTTTAAATCTAAAAATTAATAAGAATTTAACCTATTAATTAAGCATATTATGCTTTTTAACGTTTATTTATGTATTTAATCGATTATTTATGTATATTTACATTAGAATTAAAAGCGACGTAGTTCACTAATCTTTAAATTGTTGTATCATGGGAAAAAATTATTTTTCAAAAAAGGTATTGCAAGTCAGTATGTTATTTTTTTTAATATTGACTACAAATGTGTTTGCTCAAGTGGGCATAGGAACTGTTACCCCAAATGCTAGTTCAGTACTAGACATTACATCGACAACTCAAGGGATGTTGACGCCCAGAATGACAACGGCGCAAAGAACTGCCATAGCATCGCCAGCAGATGGTTTGATGGTGTACGATACAGATTTAAAAGCTTTTCATTATTACAACTCATCGACTGCAACCTGGACGGTTATGAATAGTGCTGCTACGGGACGATTAAAATTTAAACGAATTAGATATACTGATGTTTTGGCGACTGTTCTAGCATCAGAACTTGCTGCTGGTGGGGGCGCTAAATATGTATTAGATAGCACTACCTACTATGAAATTAATGGAACTATAAATGTTAATTTCCCGATAGATTTAAATAATGCGTATTTAGTAGGATTGGATGCAAATGAGGATAAACTGCTTAAATCAAGTGATTTCCTATTTGAAGGTGCAACTGGTGGTATAGTAAAAAATCTTACTATTACGGGAGGGTGTTCTGTTTTTAATTTGGTTGGTTCGGGTAATACACAAAGTTTATTATTTAGAGATTCTATTGTTTCTGGCTCAGCCAATGTGGGAACTATTAGTGGCTTTGGATTAGTATTTTTCTCAATTGTTAATTATGGAGCAAATACTACAGGGATCACTTATACTAATTGTTCAAGAGTCCTATTAAACAATACCGCTTGGTTTGGAACTAATTTAGGTACCTTTGAAAAGTTTACTGGAACATTTTCTTTGATACAAAAACAAGGTGGTTTCTGTGAAGTCAATGGTACAGCTGTGGGAGTAGATGTTTCTGCAAATCCTACAATAACAGGAGATGCAGTAATGGAGTCTGTCGTTTTTACTGGAACACTTTCAACGGGAAAATATGTTAATGGATATACTACAGGTAGCTACACTGGTTATAATTTCACAAATAGTTGGAATGTAAGGTGCTCGGGAATACCAACAGAAGTTGACGCAAGTGCAGCTGGAGATTTTACTTTTGATTATGCTGTAGGTTCGGGGGCTACAACAAGTTTTTCAGGGCCAGCCAACCAGCCAACAGGAATTATTAAAGTTGTAGGTGTTTCAACTTCTACAAATTTGTTTCGATTTTCTACGGGAGGTATAAGTAATAGATTAATTTATGAGGGAAAGAAGAAAAGATTGTGCCAAGTAACCGGGTCAATTTCATTTCAGGTACCAGCAGCAGGTACCTATATAATTTATATTGCTAAAAATGGATTAACGCTTTCTCAATTTAAAATATATGGTCGTGGTGGAGCTGCAAACGATATAGTAGTAGTACCAATTAATGCATTAGTAGAGTTAAATAATTCTGACTATATCGAAGTGTGGGCTCAAAGGTATACAACATCAAACAACGGTGATAGTATTTTAACTCCTAATTTGTCGTTAGTAGTAAAATAGAATATTTTGAAATTTCCAAAACCGCATTATTCTGTTTGTAATAATGCGGTTTTAGTTTTTTTTACATTCAGAAAACATTTTTTTGAAGCTTAACCAACCGTTAAATTTTAATTAATGCCAAGTTAGTTTGTTCAAATCTTTTGTTATTTTGTCAAAAAATTAATTTTAATGATCTTTCGTATCGTACTCTTATGTTCAATTCTACTCGTAATTGAACTCTATACTTTTCAGGTATTAAAAACTTTAATAAAATCTAAACCAGTATTAATTTCGATTGAGTTAGTAAGCATCTTGGTTTTAGTGTACATTGTGTATGCCTTGATGCAATTTGATCGTAGCGTTGGACAAACGCAACAAACAATGTTTACTATGGGTTTGTTGCTGATTGTTTATGTGCCAAAGTTAATCTTGACCTTCATATTAATGGGTGAAGATATTTTTAGAGTTGGAGCTGGAGCTGTCAATTATTTTGTGGATTATGATAATTCTACCGATTTTCTTAAATCGAGAAGAAAATTTGTTAGTCAAATTGGATTGGGGATTGCCGCGGTACCTTTTTTATCTTTGATTTATGGGATCACCGTGGGTAAATACAATTATAAGGTCATAAAGCAACGCATTTTCTTTCCAGATTTACCAGAGGCATTTGATGGTTTTACCATCACTCAAATCTCAGATTTACACAGCGGAAGTTTTGATAATCCAGAGAAAATTAAGTATGCAATTGACTTAGTAAACGAACAAAACTCTGATTTGATGTTGTTTACTGGCGACATCGTAAATACAGATGCCAAAGAAATGCACCCTTGGATAGAAGCCTTCAATGGGATTAATAAACACGAATATGGAAAGTTTTCTGTTTTGGGGAACCATGATTATGGAGAGTACGTCACTTGGCCTTCTGAGGCTGCCAAAGAAAATAATTTCAAAGCTATTAAAGATTTGTACGGTCAAATAGGTTTTAAGTTAATGTTGAACGAACATACTTTTATAGAAAAGGGAACTGAAAAAATTGCATTAGTTGGTGTCGAGAATTGGGGGAATAACTTTAAAAAAGCAGGCGACATTAATAAAGCTTCTGAAGGGCTAAGTCAAAAAGATTTTAAAATTTTGATGAGCCATGATCCCTCGCACTGGGAACATGAAGTGAAGGATCACGATAAAAATTTTCATCTCACGCTTTCCGGTCATACGCACGGAATGCAGTTTGGCATAGAAATACCTGGATATTTCAAGTGGAGTTTGGCTCAATATGTGTACAAACAATGGGCAGGATTGTATGAAAATATGGGCAGATACGTTTACGTAAACAGAGGCTTTGGATTTCACGCCTATCCCGGGAGAGTAGGAATCATGCCCGAAATAACGGTCATCGAACTAAAAAAAGGCGATAGTGTGGCATAATTCGTTTTAAATGCTACATTTGTACTATATACAGCTCTTTTTAGTGAATTTAAAAAATTAAATTTTTGGTTTTATGTCAAAATTTGGAGAACTTATAAATACTCAAGTACCTGTGTTAATAGACTTTTACACAGAATGGAACGAACCTTCAGTTTTAATGCATCCTGTAATTAGAGATGTAGCAGCCGCTCTTGGCGATAAAGCAAAAGTAATAAAGATTGATGTAGACAAGAATCAGGAATTAGCCGATGCTTTACGCATCAAGGGCTTACCTACGTTGATGATTTACAAACAAGGTCAAATGATCTGGAGACAATCTGGTGAATTAGACGCCAATACGATTATTAATATCGTTCAAGAACAATTGTAATTTTATTGCTTACAATACTCCACAAGTAAAGTTGTTTTCTTTTAAATAAATTAAAGTTTTAGGAAGCGCATATTCTAAGTTTTTGAAAGCTTTTAAGCTATCATGAAAAACAAGTATGCTTCCTGGTCTTATATTTGACAATACGTTTGCCAGACATTGTTCCTGCGAAACATTTGCATCAAAATCAGCACTCAAAACATCCCACATAATTATTGTGTAACCCATTGCTCTTAATCTTCTTGATTGAGCGGCTTTTATTTTTCCGTATGGAGGGCGAAAAAGGCTTGCTTTTAGACTATAATTGCTGTTTTTTTGAATTGCTTCTTCACATAATGCAACATTAGCAAGATACGATGCTGTTGTGGTTTTCCACCCGTTCAAATGGTTGTAGGTGTGGTTTCCTATTGTGTGACCTTCGCTAATAATGGTTTGAAATATTTTAGGATTTTTTTCAATGTTGTTTCCAATGCAAAAAAAAGTGGCGTGTACTTGGTGTTTTTTTAATTCCTTTAAAACCCATGGAGTGATTTCAGGAATAGGTCCGTCATCAAAGGTGAGGTAGATGGTTTTATCTTTTTCTACATTGGAAACATCCCAAGTATAATGAGAGAAAATTTTTTTAACAATCCAACTCGTTTTGACCCAGTAGAATTTCATTTTTTTTTTTTTTAATATAAAAAAAATAGCGACATTTTTCAACATCGCTATTTTTTCTAATTGGAGTTTTTCAGTTTCAATTATTCTCTATCTCTTCCAAAACGTTCAAACATTTTGATGTACGTATTGAAAATGATTCGGTTTTTATTGTAAAAATTTAAATCGCCATTCTCTTTCATAACCGTCAGCAGACTTCGGTAGCGTTCAATATCTGTAATGATAGGAATTGCAATACTAGTTTGTTCTGAAGGGGCAAGTTTACCATAATAATTCAGGTTTTCTCTGTACTTCAGGATCAATTTGTCTAGTAATTGTTGTGCTTTTAATGGCTCATCAATTTTGTAATAGCCACCGGCAAACGGCTCTACTAAAGAATAATAGTCAAAATATTCTACTGGCATTTTTGTCATTGCCAGATTGATGATGTTTTTTGCTTTATCCTTTTTACCTTCTAATATCAATTGGTTCATTAACCTTGAGAGATATGAACGGTAGTTAACACTGTTCTTTCTTGTTTCAGGATCATGGTATATGTTAGGGCTTTCGCTATTGCCCCAATCCCATTTCATTACTTTGGCATACATTTTATCCGCATCTATTTGTCCCATGTCAAGTGGGCTTGCGTCTTTTGTTAAAATTGTTCTTATCGGAACTAGTTTGTAAACCATTCCTTCAAGTTGAAGGTATTCTTTCATCCAGAGATAGTCCTCGCTATCAAAAGCTCCACCGCTAAAATAGATTGGTCTTTTCCAGTTATTATTAGCTACAATATCAAGCATCATTAACCTGTTTTTGTATAAGGCATTGCCTTTAATGTCTAGGTCAATGTATGGAACAATCGAGTCATTATCTTTTGGATTAACGACTTTGTTTTTAATAATTGTATTTTTATCAACAGGAATTCTGATCTTATTTGTTGGGTAAAAATGGATGGTTTGACCATTTTGCATGTCTACTGTTGATTTTGGATTTTTGATAAAAGCAATCAAATCCTTGATGTCCCAACGGCTTTCTACTTTTGGAATATGAGCTACATAATCCAGCTTGTCACCCACATATTGATCATGTGTAAAGGAGATGGGCAATGGATCTGATTCATAGGTTTTTGTTTTCATTTGATCAATATACCAATCGGTCATGAACAAACTTGTATTTACGATTTTAACATCTGTTCTTACGCCTTCAATTTCTTGTGCGTACCAGAGTGGGAAGGTATCATTATCACCAATGGTGAATAAAATGGCATTTGGATCACAAGATTCTAAATAGGCTTTTGCCATTGCAACTGCAGTGTATTTTCCAGATCGATCGTGATCATCCCAGTTTTGAGATGCCATAAGTACTGGCGCTGCTAGTAAACAGGATGCTATAAGTAACGGGCCTGCTAGTTTTGGAGCCAGATATTTTGTAGCGCTCTCATATAAAGCATATACTCCAAAACCAATCCAGATAGCAAAGACGTAGAAGGATCCTACCAAAGCATAATCTCTTTCTCTTGGTTCGAAAGGTCTCTCGTTAAGATAGATTTTCAGTGCTATTCCCGTAAAAAGGAACAAAGCAAGTAAAACGTAAAAGCTTTTCAAGTCTTTATTGGCATGATACATTAAACCAATTAATCCCAAAATAAAAGGTAAAAAGAAATAGACATTTCGTCCTTTATTGTTGATCACATCCGAAGGAAGGTTGTCTTGACTTCCCAAATGTAATTCATCTATAAAAGTGATACCACTGAGCCAGTTTCCGTCCAGATAATCGTATTTTCCCTGAATGTCATTTTGTCTTCCAACAAAATTCCACATCAAATACCTCCAATACATGTAACCAAATTGGTACTCAACCATAAATCCTAGGTTGTCAATAGTGCTAGGTTTTTCAACTAATAAATAATCACCATAGCTTTTTAAGAAGGTTACATAACCTTCATTATCAATTTGTTTTTGAGCATACGCTTGTCTGAATTCGGTAATAATTTTTTCAGTTTCATTTCTCAGCTGCGCAATGGCTTTGTTGTAATCTTCCTCACTTAATTGACTTGGATCAATACCGTATTTAGCTAAATCATCTTCGTATGGATAATCAGGATTCAATTTAAACTCTGGTGGATTGGTAAAATTCATATAGTTTTCAATATGATCACCGCTCCACATCCTTGGTAAAATCGTTTTCTGGTTGTTATCCGTATTTTGATCTGCATTTTTAAAATTATTGGTAATGATATACTTCCCAGTTTTATAATCACGTTCATAATTGGGCGCTTTGTCTAGATAGGGTTTTTCCTTGTCTAAACCAGCAAAAGCTTCAGTATATTGCGGTCCGTAAAATAGAGGATTTACACCGTATTGTTCTCTGTTATAATAGGCTAGAACTTCAGCAGCATCAGAAGGTTTGTTTTCGTTGATAACGGTATTAGCATTAGCACGAATAGGTAACATCATCCAAGTCGAAAAACCAATCAGGATAAAAAGAACACACAAGATTAAGGTATTGTAGGTTGCAAGCCCTTTTTTGTTAGTGTATTGCAAACCAAAATAAAACAACGCAATGAGCAATACGGTAACAAAGATACTTCCTGAGTCAAATGGTAGCCCAAGACTATTTACCATAAAAACTTCGGTTTTACCAAAGAATCCCATAGTAAGAGGCAAAAGCAATTTGAAAATAAATAGTAATACAGCAATCACTACGATATTAGCAATAATAAAATTTTTAAGTGTAACTACTTTATAATTTTTGAAAAAGTAAAGAAAACCTATTGCAGGAATTGTTAATAAAGCCATGAAGTGAACCCCAAAAGAAAGTCCAACAACCAGTGAGATAATTAACAACCATTTGTTACCTCTTGGTTTGTCCATGTCTTGTTCCCAGCGTAAACCTAACCAAAATAACAAGGCAATAAATAAGGAGGCCATGGCATATACTTCGGCTTCAACGGCATTATACCAAAAGCTATCCGAAAAAGTATAGGCTAGTGCTCCTACGAAGGAACTCCCAAGAATAACAACATCATTATTTTTATTCAATTCTGAAAATCGAGAAACTAATTTTCTTAAGATGATTGATGAAGACCAAAATAAAAATAGAATGGCAAAGGCACTGGAAAAGACTGACATCATATTGACCATCAAGGCAATTTTTGTATTGTCGGAAGCAAACATGGCAAAAAAAGCGCCAATCATCTGGTATAAGGGCGCTCCTGGAGGGTGACCTACTTCTAATTTTGCTGCAGTGGCAATGTATTCCCCGCAATCCCAAAAACTCATAGTGGGTTCAACAGTTAAAGTGTATGTTAATAATGCGATTCCAAATGTAAGCCAACCAATAATTGTATTCCACTTATTGAAATTGAATGCTGCTTTATCCATGTACTTAAATTTAATTTAATTTTGAGTTACAAAGAAAATGTTTTTTTGTTGAACGGGCATACCATTAACATTATTTTCTAGAAAAGTAGTACATTTTAATAACGCATTGATTGTAAAGAGGTTTTGTGTTCATTTGAAGTTGTTTTGAAATTTTGGCAATTTTTTTTTCATAAAAAGGCAAAATAAATTTGTACAAACTAAAATTTATTTTAAATTTGCACTCGCTTAGCAGCAATGCTGGTCTATGGTGTAATGGTAACACAACTGTTTTTGGTGCAGTCTTTCTAGGTTCGAGTCCTAGTAGACCAACGTAAAACCCCTCATTTTGAGGGGTTTTTTTATGGAATAAATTCAATGATTTCATAATGTATAGCTTTAGAATGCTATTGTGATAGAATGTGTGAATTTTAACGAGATGAGGTTTTATTTTGAACGTACTAGATTTTGAAAGTAATGACTGGTTTAATGGTATGGTTAACGAGGTCCTCACTGATGCTTCCGTTAAAAAAGTGAGCAAGTCCAGTTCGTCCATGTGTGCAAAGGCCTATTAAATCGGCATTAATGCTGTTGGTAAAATTGATAATTCCATTTTCTATGTTGACATCATTATAAATATGAGCAGTATAATTTTTGATTTCAAAGCCTTTGATGAATTTTTTCATGATGCCCTCGGCTTCCTTGGTGGTTTTAAAGCTATTGGGCGTGCAAATCGTTACTAAAAACAGATTGGCATTAAACATTTGGGAAAATTCGACCATTTTTTGGAAAGGTTTCTTAGTTTCGTCCGAAAAATCAGAGGCAAAAACAAAATTGTTGAAGGTAAAGTTTGGATTGTTTTTTTTGATCACGAGAACCGGGATTTCGGAGAGGCGTACTATTTTTTCAGTATTTGATCCAATAACCATTTCTTCAATGCCCGATGTTCCATGTGAACCCATGACAATTAAATCAATTTCATTTTTTTTATTAAAGGATAAAATACCACTAAAAGCTCTTTCAAATTGAATGGATGCGTGAACAGAAATCCCATCTAAATAGGGCTGCCCTTTTATTTTTTCAAGTTTTTCATTTGCTTTTTGAATAAATAACATTACCTCGGGAATGCTTCTCCCTTCAGTTACGGCGTCATTCATTTGATGCGGCAATTCTAATAAATGCAGCAAAAATAGTTCACAATTATTTTTTTTTGCAATGGAAGCGGCAACTTGTAATGCGTTTTCGGCAAAAGCAGAAAAATCGGTCGGTACTAAAATTCGTTTCATAGCTTTAAAGTTTAAAATGGGGTGAAAACTCTTATTCTAATCGTACAATAAAGATAAGCAATTATTTTACGTCAACTGATTATTTTAGTTTATAAAAAAACACTATCTTTGCACCGTTATTTATTAAAATCTAGATAATGAGGGGACTAAATGTCCCCTCTTTTTATAAAAATATGACATTTAAAGAAAAAGTAACTACATTGTTGACAGAAGGCTTGTTAGAAAAGCCATCGATTTTTTTGATAGACCTTATCATCACTGATGCTTTCAAGGTTATTGTGACGCTAGACGGTGATAACGGAGTTGCGTTGCAAGACTGTATCGATGTGAGCAAATTCATGGATAGTAACCTAGATAGAGAGGAACAAGATTATTCTCTAGAAGTCGCTTCGGTAGGTGTGGGATCTCCATTAAAATTAACCAGACAATACAAGAAAAATATAGGTCGAACACTGATAGTGAAGACTTCTACGGAAATTATTGAAGCAGAATTAGTAAATGCTAATGATGATTTTGTAATTTTGTCGTGGAAAGCAAGAGAACCTAAGAAGTTAGGAAAAGGGAAGGAAACAGTTCAAAAAGAGCTAACATTGCCTTACGTAGATATAAAAGAAGCAATTGTTACAGTAACATTTTAATTAAAGAATTCGCATGGAAAATTTAGCATTAATCGATTCATTCTCAGAGTTTAAAGATGACAAACTCATTGATCGTGTAACGCTTATGGCAATTTTAGAAGATGTATTTAGAAATGCATTGAAAAAAAAATACGGTTCAGATGATAATTTTGACATCATCATAAATCCTGATAAAGGTGATATGGAGATTTGGCAGAGAAGAGTAATCGTTGCTGATGAAGACTTGGATTTTGATCATCTTGAAATTACATTGACAGAAGCTAGAAAAATAGAGCCTGATTTTGAAATTGGTGAAGAAGTTTCCGAAGAAGTGAAGTTAATTGATTTAGGCAGAAGAGCGATTTTAGCCTTGCGTCAGAATTTAATTTCAAAAATACATGAGCATGATAATACGAATCTTTACAAGCAATTTAAAGATTTAATAGGTGATATTTACACTGCTGAAGTGCACCATGTGCGTCCAAGAGTTGTTATTTTGGTTGATGATGAAGGGAATGAGATTATTTTGCCAAAAGAAAAACAAATACCTTCTGACTTTTTCCGCAAAGGAGATAATGTAAGAGGTATCATTGAAAGCGTTGAATTGAAAGGAAATAAACCGCAGATAATCATGTCTAGAACTTCTGAGAAGTTTTTAGAAAAATTATTTGAACAAGAAATTCCAGAAGTGTTTGACGGTTTGATTATGGTTAAAAAAGTGGTAAGAATACCTGGCGAAAAAGCAAAAGTAGCTGTTGATTCTTATGACGATAGGATTGATCCTGTAGGAGCTTGTGTCGGTATGAAAGGATCTCGTATTCATGGAATCGTTCGCGAATTAGGAAATGAGAACATTGACGTAATCAATTTCACAAGTAATATTCAGTTGTTTATCACAAGAGCGTTAAGTCCTGCAAAAGTTTCTTCTATTAAAATAAATGAAGAGACTAAAAGAGCTGAAGTTTTCTTGAAATTGGAAGAAGTTTCTAAAGCAATTGGTCGTGGTGGACACAACATTAAATTAGCAGGTTTGTTGACAGGTTATGAGCTTGACGTTATTCGTGAAGGTGATGTTGCAGGTGCTACGGCAGACGAGGATGATGTTGAATTGACTGAGTTTTCAGATGAAATTGAAGATTGGGTTATCGAAGAATTTGCAAAAATTGGTTTGGATACTGCAAAAAGTATTTTGAAACAAGACGTAGAAGATTTAGTAAGAAGAACAGACCTAGAAGAGGAAACAATTCTAGATGTAATGAGAATATTGAAAGAAGAATTTGACAGTTAGTCAAATACATCTTCAACGATAAACATGCCACTTTACAATGAATTCTTTCTCGGTAGGTATCGAGTTGGGAGTAAAGTGAGGAATAACAAAAAAGGTAATAATAAAAAGGTTTTATGTCTGAAGAGAGAATTATTAGAATAAACAAAGTTTTGAGGGAATTGAATATTTCTTTAGAAAGAGCTGTGGATTATCTGAAAGATAAGGGGATTGCTATGGAAGCAAATCCGAACGCAAAAATTTCTGATGATGTATACAATGTCTTGTGCGGTCAGTTTGCTGGTGACAAAGGGAATAAAGAAGCTTCTAAAGAAGTAGGAGAAGAGAAGAGAAAAGAAAAAGAAGCTTTGCGTTTAGAACGAGAGAAGGAAATCGACGATAAACGTAAGATCGAAGAAGAGCGCGTAAAACAACAAGAGGTTATAAAAGCTAGAGCAGTTATAGCAGGCCCAGTACAAGTTGGTAAGATTGATCTCAATCCGAAAAAACCAGCAGTCGTTACTCCTGAAAAAGTAGTCGCTCCAATTGCAAATGTACCTGAGGTAAAAGCGCCTGCAAAGGAAGTTTTACCTGAGAAACCGATAGCTGAGAAACCGTCACCTGAGAAACCAATTTCAGATAAAAAAGAGGTAAAACCCATTACTGGTATAAAAGAGGTAAAATTAGAGGCTCCAAAAGAAGCAGTTGCTGAACCGAAAGTAATTGAAAAAACCGAGGCAGTTAAAGTTGATGAAGCTCCTGTCGATGAAACCATCACAACGCAATATCAAAAACTATCGGGAACTACTTTAACGGGTCAGATAATTGATTTATCTCAATTTAATAAACCTAAAAAGAAAAAAGAAGAACCGAAAATCACTCCGAATAAACCGGGTGCTCCAGGATCAGCGGCAGCTAATGCCAATAAAAATAAGCGTAAAAGGATTGTTCCTAAGCCGGGTGCTCCAAGACCGCCGGCAACTCCTGGTGTTCCAGGTGCGCCAAATCCTAATAAGATTACGCCAAATACTGGAGGTGGAGGTTTTAATGCTAACAGAAGTGCTAGGCCAGGTTTCGTTAAAGGAAACAGACCCGCTATTGTTGCTAAAGTTGAGCCAACAGAAGAGGAAGTTAAAAACCAAATTAGAGAGACTTTAGAGAAACTACAAGGTAAAGGTGGTAAATCTAAAGCTGCTAAATATAGAAGAGATAAAAGAGATACGCACCGTCAGAAATCTGATGATGAGCAAAGAGCTATTGACGAAGGAAGTAAAACTATAAAGGTTACGGAGTTTGTTACTGTAGGTGAAATTGCCATTATGATGGATGTGCCAATTACTAAAGTTATTGGTACGTGTATGTCACTTGGAATCATGGTTACCATGAACCAGCGTCTTGACGCAGAAACATTGACTATTGTTGCCGATGAATTTGGCTACGAAGTTGAGTTTATCACTGTTGATATCGAAGAAGCAATTCAGGTTGTTGAAGATAAAGAAGAAGACTTAGTTTTCAGAGCGCCAATTGTAACGGTAATGGGTCACGTCGATCACGGTAAAACATCGTTACTGGATTACATTCGTAAAGAAAACGTAATTGCTGGGGAATCTGGAGGAATTACCCAACATATTGGTGCCTACGGAGTAACCTTAGATAACGGTCAAAAAATTGCATTTTTAGATACACCTGGTCACGAAGCGTTTACTGCGATGCGTGCGCGTGGTGCTCAAGTTACGGATATTGCTATTATTGTAATTGCAGCGGATGATGATATCATGCCGCAAACAAAAGAGGCTATTAGCCATGCTCAAGCAGCTGGTGTTCCAATTATATTTGCAATCAATAAAATTGATAAGCCAAATGCGAATCCAGAAAAAGTAAAAGAAAGATTAGCAGGTATGAATTTACTTGTTGAGGATTGGGGTGGAAAAATTCAATCACATGACATTTCTGCGAAAGTAGGAACAGGCGTGAAAGAATTATTAGAAAAAGTATTGCTTGAAGCAGAACTTTTAGATCTAAAATCAAATCCAAACAAAGCGGCACAAGGAACCGTTGTTGAAGCATTCTTGGACAAAGGAAAAGGATATGTTTCTACCATATTAGTACAGCACGGAACGTTACGAGTTGGTGATTATATGTTGGCTGGTAAGCACCATGGTAAAATTAAAGCCATGCATGATGAAAGAGGGAATATAGTTACTGTTGCGGGTCCTTCAACTCCGGTTTCAGTACTTGGTCTTGATGGAGCAGCAACTGCGGGTGATAAATTCAATATTTTTGAAGATGAAAAAGAAGCGAAACAAATTGCTTCAAAACGTTCTCAATTAATGCGTGAACAATCCGTACGTACACAGCGTCACATTACATTAGATGAAATTGGACGTAGAATTGCTTTGGGTCAATTTAAAGAATTGAACATAATCCTTAAGGGTGACGTGGATGGTTCTGTTGAAGCACTGTCTGATTCGTTCTCTAAATTATCTACTGAAGAAATTCAAATCAATATTATCCATAAAGGTGTTGGAGCGATTACAGAAACTGACGTAATGTTAGCTTCTGCTTCAGATGCAATTATCATCGGATTTAATGTTCGTCCTGCTGGAAATGCACGACAATTAGCAGATAAAGAAGAAATTGATATCCGTTACTACTCTATTATTTATGCAGCAATCGATGACTTGAAAGATGCAATGGAAGGAATGTTAGCTCCTGAAATGAAAGAAGAAATTCTAGGAACTGCTGAGATTAGAGAGATATTCAAAATCTCTAAAGTAGGTTCTATTGCAGGTTGTATGGTAATGGATGGTAAAATTGTACGTAGCGCTAAGATGAGAATCATCAGAGAAGGTGTCGTAGTATTTACAGGAGATTTACTGGCATTGAAACGTTTTAAAGACGATGTTAAAGATGTAGCGAAAGGATATGATTGTGGTATTCAAGTAAAAGGGTACAACGACATCGAAGAAAGAGATGTTATTGAATCGTACCATGAAGTAGCAGTTAAAAAGAAATTGAAATAGAATTCAATATGTTAATAATTAAAATCCCGATTCGTCGGGATTTTTTGTATTTTAGTTATACTGATATAGGTATGGCTTCCAAGGACAAGAGATGGACAACAATTTGAAAGGCGAAGGGAATTCTTTGAATTATACTTTTAGGATGCATGACCCGAGGGTGGGGAGGTTTTTTGCGGTTGACCCCTTGTTTAGAGAATATCCTCATAATTCTGTTTATGCTTTTAGTGAGAATAGGGTAATTGATAGTGGTGAATTAGAAGGGCTTGAGCGTTATTATAATGCCTATGGTAGATTTCAAGAACAAAAAGGTGAAAGTAAAATACCATTAGTAAGAATTGGAGATAATTCATATCCACTTTCAAGGCTTGATTATAATCAAAGAGGAACTAGAGTAGCTGTTTCTAAAGTGATAGCAGATCAAGCTATGTTAAGAGGATATAAAGGTTATTATGGAGTTCAAAACATGGTTGATGAAAAGGGAAAGCCTGATAATGATACTGGAGCCTATACTAATAAAGCAAAAACTGTTGTTGTAAATGGTAATCAATTACAACATGGGGTATATGATAATGATCATGATTTAGGAAGTACTCTTGACCACG
>NZ_JBWJVK010000030.1:0-32169 GCF_056428945.1 Flavobacterium sp. GNP010
TTTAATTAAATATTTTTATCTAATAATCTGTATCGGTTATTCAGGACAAGACATTACGAAACAAATATTTACTGCTTCGCTTTTAATGCTTTGTATTCTGCAGTCATTTCTAAGGCACTGTAAACACCTAGTAAAGTTTTATTAACATCTACATTTTTAGGGTCTAACTCAA
Organism: Flavobacterium sp. GNP010; assembly: GCF_056428945.1. Classification (NCBI taxonomy): domain Bacteria; kingdom Pseudomonadati; phylum Bacteroidota; class Flavobacteriia; order Flavobacteriales; family Flavobacteriaceae; genus Flavobacterium; species Flavobacterium sp. GNP010. Next base: position 173 of record NZ_JBWJVK010000030.1, read on the forward strand.
CGGCTTTTTCAAGGAAAGGAATTGTAGCTTTGAAAAGATTTTCTCTTTTCTTTTTCAATTCATCGTAGCGCTTCATATCATTTGTAGAGGTTCCCAATTTGTTCATCTCATCAATGATAACTTTTTCATTCTCTAACTTCATTGCAGCTAGATTTATGTAAGCATTGGTGTATTGTGGATTGATTTCGATTACTCTCTTGTAATATTTTTCAGCATCTACTGTGTTTTTTGCATTAGCACTCAATACTCCTAGGTTAAAAACTAAATCGGCATCATTTGGATTTTTTTCCAAAACTTGTGCAACTAATTTTTTGTATGTATCAAAATCCTTAGTCTCAAGATACAAATTAGCCTCAGTCAATATTAATGAGGTGTCTTCTGGATTTGTAAGTCTTGCATCAGAAACTGCTTTCTTCGCCTCTTCCGTTTTTCCTTTTTGTACCAAAATCAAAGCGATATTTTTATAAATCTCACCTCTTTTTGAAGGAATTGCTTCTGTTCTAGGCTTTTCATGCGTTCCTAACTTTACCATTCTGTCTCTTTCTTGTAAAGTATTGAAAAAGTCTTCCTGAGTCGTTAATTTATTAACTGCGAAATAGCTTGTTCCTTTTCCTGAATAGTTTAAGGTTTTAAGATCATCATAAAGCTTAAGAGCTACATCATAATCATTAGCATTTACATAAGTAGAGGCAGCGTAATACAAATTGATTGTATCTTTTTTATCTAACAAATAAGCGTCATATAATTTTTTAGCACCATCTGCATGCTTTTCTGCTTTTGAATCAGCAATAGCACCATTAATCAATTTGTATTTGATTTCAGTTATGGAAGTTGCTGCTTGTGTTGAAAATTTTACTTTTCCAGAAGTTTTTTCCGCTGCTATCAAATCTTGATATGCTTTTGCGGCAAGAGAATAATTGGCATTAGCCTCAACATTCTTGTTTGCTAAATCCAATAATGAATTTCCCTTTACATAAAAAAACTGCGCTTTTTCACTATCTGTCGCGTTAGCAATCAACGATTCTGCTTCCGTCAATATGGTAACCGCTTCTTGAGACTTACCTGCTTTCAACGCTTTTTCAGCGGCTTTAATTTGATCTTTTTGAGCAAAAGTAGCTACTGATATCAATATTGTTGATGCTAGTAATACATATTTACTTTTCATACTATTCTATTTTTGTTTAATAATTATTTTTGGATTTCTATTTTTTATGATTCGTCTTCGTCATCCTCTAAATCTGACTCGTCATCTGCCTCATCTTCTTCGGTTTCGTCCTCGTCGTCATCCTCTTCCGATCCTTCGTCTTCAAGTACTTCTAGAACAGGTTTAACTCTCTCTATTGTTTCTGTTTCAATGATGTTTCCATCTTCATCAACAATTACTTCAGCCACATCATCTTTCATAACTTTTGTGACAGCTGCAATAGAGTCTTTTCCTTTCAAGTTGATTAGTTTCACACCTTGTGTTGCGCGTCCCATCACTCTCAAATCTTCAATAGCCATTCTAATTGTTAGTCCTGATTTGTTGATGATCATTAAATCATCAGCATCCGTAACTGCATTTATCGAAATTAGTTTTCCAGTTTTTTCAGTGATATTAAGTGTTTTTACTCCTTTTCCACCACGATTGGTAATTCTATAAACATCCTCACCATCTTCGTCAACCAACTTAGTTCGCTTACCGTAACCATTTTCTGTTACTACTAAAATTTGCGAATCGTTTATATGATCTTTGTCAACAGTAACCATGCCAATTACTTCATCTGAATCATCCTTAAGTGTAATCCCACGAACTCCAGAAGCTGTTCTTCCCATTGGACGGGTTTTAGTCTCTTCAAAACGAACTAATTTTCCAGATTTAACAGCTAGAATAATTTGGCTTTCACCATTAGTTAATTTAGCTTCTAATAATTCATCGCCATCCTTAATAGTAATAGCAGCAACTCCATTGACTCTTGGTTTAGAATATTTTTCAAGAGATGTTTTCTTTACCTGACCTTTTTTAGTCACCATGATAAGGTTATGACTAGTGATGTACTCCTTATCTTTTAAATCCTGTGTACAAATAAATGCTTTTACTTTATCGTCACTTTCAATGTTGACTAAGTTTTGAATGGCTCTTCCTTTGGCAGTTTTACTTCCTTCTGGAATTTCATAAACACGCATCCAGAAACATTTTCCTTTTTGCGTAAAGAACATCATGTACTGGTGATTTGTTGCCACAAACATGTGTTCTAAGAAATCTTGATCTCTTGTACCTGCACTTTTTTGCCCAACTCCTCCTCTATTCTGCGTTTTATATTCGGTAAGATTGGTACGTTTGATATATCCTGCATGTGAAATTGTGATCACAACATTTTCATCTGCAATTAAATCTTCGATACTTACGTCTCCTCCTGAATATTCTATAACAGAACGGCGTGCATCACCGTATTTATCGCGAATTTCTTCTAATTCTTCTTTGATCAATGCTGTTCTTAAATTAACATCAGCCAATAAAGCTCTTAAATGCTCTATTAACTTCATTATTTCATCATATTCTGCTCTTAATTTATCTTGCTCAAGACCTGTTAATTGTCTCAAACGCATCTCTACAATAGCACGTGATTGAATATCCGATAACTGGAATCTTTCTATTAATTTATTTCTCGCCTCTTCCGTATTTTTTGATGCTTTGATTAACGCAATAACTTCATCAATATTATCCGATGCAATAATTAATCCTTCTAAGATATGTGCTCTCTCCTCTGCCTTGCGCAATTCAAATTGCGTTCTGCGAATAACCACATCATGACGGTGCTCTACAAAATAATGAATCATATCTTTCAGATTCAACATTTGAGGACGTCCTTTTACTAGTGCAATATTGTTTACACTAAAAGAGGATTGTAGTTGTGTGAATTTATATAAGGTATTCAAAACTACATTTGGAGTCGCATCACGTTTCAAGATATACACGATACGCATACCGTTACGATCAGATTCATCTCGAATATTAGCAATACCATCTATTTTTTTATCATTTACCAAATCTGCAGTACGCTTGATCATATCTGCTTTGTTGACTTGATATGGAATTTCAGTAACGATGATGCATTCTCTACCATCTACTTCTTCAAAACCAACTTTGGCGCGCATCACTATTCGACCTCTACCCGTTTTGAAAGCCTCACGAACTCCTTCATAACCATATATAATACCACCAGTAGGAAAATCTGGTGCTTTGATGTGGTTCATTAATTCGTCTATCTCGATTTCATTATTATCAATATAAGCTAATGTTCCGTTGATAACTTCTGTAAGATTGTGTGGTGGCATATTGGTTGCCATTCCTACTGCAATTCCTGTAGCTCCGTTAATTAACAAGGTTGGAACGCGAGTTGGCATTACTTTAGGTTCATACAAAGTATCGTCAAAATTCAACTGAAAATCAACAGTCTCTTTTTCGATATCTGCCATAATTTCTTCAGAAATCTTACGCATTCTTGCTTCGGTGTAACGCATGGCTGCAGGACTATCTCCATCTACAGATCCAAAGTTACCTTGACCATCTACTAAAAGATAGCGCATGCTCCACTCTTGTGCCATACGAACCATAGCATCATAAACAGATGTATCTCCGTGTGGGTGATACTTTCCTAAAACTTCTCCAACAATTCTTGCGGATTTTTTATGGGCTTTATTTGAAAAAACTCCTAAATCATACATTCCATAAAGAACTCTTCGATGTACTGGTTTCAAACCATCTCTAACATCTGGAAGTGCTCTTGATACAATTACTGACATCGAATAATCGATATAAGCTGATTTCATTTCATCTTCTATGTTAATAGGAATTAACTTTTCTCCTTCAGACATAAGTTGTTATATTAAATAATTATATTAGTTTCAAAACGTGCCAATATACGCCTTTTTGAAATTTTTAAACCTATTTTAAAACACTTATTTAAATGATTTATTAACAAATTATCCCTCTATTTTAGTTAATAATTTAAGGGAAATTTAACTTTAATATTATGATTATTTTTGTCTCTTAGCTGACAGCACTTCGAATAGGAATGGTTTTTGTTTTTCTATCACTAATTCACTAAATTTACGATATCAAATATATATTATGGATGATAATTTTTCACCAAGAGTAAAAGACGTTATTACGTACAGCAAAGAGGAAGCCATGCGATTAGGGCATGATTTTATAGGAACAGAACACTTAATGTTAGGTATTTTAAGAGACGGAAACGGCAAAGCAATTCAAATATTGAACAACCTTGATGTTGATTTAGAACATTTGCGAAGAAAAGTAGAAATCCTAAGCCCTGCGAGTCCAAGCTTAGAAGTAAATGTTGAGAAAAAAAACTTACACTTGACACGCCAAGCAGAAAGAGCCTTAAAAACTACTTTTTTGGAAGCAAAAGTATTTCAAAGTACCTCGATTAGCACAGCACACTTATTGTTGTGTATTTTAAGAAATGAAAACGATCCAACAACCAAGCTATTGAATAAATTAAAAATTGATTACGATATAGCTAAAGAACAATATCTAAATATGACTCCAAACGAAGAAGATTTTATAGAAAATTTGCCAAGAAACGAATCGTACAATGACGATTCAGGACAAGATGACAGTCTGAAAGAAAGTAGTTTTAACAATCCAGCAAATAAATCCAACAAAAAATCAAAAACTCCAGTTTTAGATAATTTTGGAAGAGATTTAACAGAAATGGCTGAAGAAGGAAAATTAGATCCTGTTGTAGGACGTGAAAAAGAAATCGAACGCGTTTCGCAAATTTTGAGCCGTCGTAAGAAAAATAATCCATTACTAATAGGGGAACCTGGAGTGGGAAAATCAGCTATTGCCGAAGGCTTAGCGTTGCGAATTATTCAGAAAAAAGTATCCCGTACTTTATTCAACAAACGTGTTGTAACACTTGATTTAGCAAGTTTGGTCGCTGGTACAAAATACCGTGGACAATTTGAAGAGCGCATGAAAGCAGTTATGAATGAACTTGAGAAAAATGATGATATCATTCTTTTTATAGATGAAATTCACACTATTGTAGGTGCTGGTGGCGCAACAGGTTCACTTGACGCTTCGAATATGTTTAAACCTGCATTGGCTCGTGGAGAGATTCAATGTATTGGTGCAACAACATTAGACGAATACAGACAATATATAGAAAAAGATGGCGCATTAGAAAGACGTTTTCAAAAGATAATTGTGGAACCAACATCAGTATCCGAAACAATTACCATTTTGAATAACATCAAAAACAAGTACGAAGACCATCACAATGTTACCTATACACAAGAAGCAATTGAAGCGTGTGTAAAACTGACGGATCGATATATGTCTGAACGTTTCTTGCCAGACAAAGCGATTGATGCCTTAGATGAAGCAGGTTCTAGAGTTCACATCACTAATATTGAAGTGCCAAAACAAATTTTAGATCTCGAACGTCAATTAGAGGACGTACGTGAATTGAAAAATGTTGTGGTAAAAAAACAAAAATACGAAGAGGCCGCTAAACTTCGTGATGATGAAAAACGTATTGAAAAAGACTTAGCCATTGCTCAAGAGCAATGGGAAGAAGACGCTAAAAACAACAGAATAGAAGTTACAGAAGACAATGTCGCTGATGTAGTTTCTATGATGAGCGGCATTCCAGTAAATCGAATTGCACAAACAGAAAGCAATAAACTGGCTAAATTACCCGAACTCATTGAAGGAAAAGTGATTGGCCAAAGAGAAGCGGTAATGAAAATTGCACGTTCTATTCAAAGAAATCGTGCCGGGTTAAAAGATCCGAATCGTCCAATAGGTTCTTTTATTTTCTTAGGACAAACTGGTGTTGGTAAAACACAATTAGCCAAAGTATTGGCTAAGGAATTATTCGATTCTGAAGATGCTTTGATTCGTATTGACATGAGTGAATACATGGAAAAATTTGCAATCTCTCGTTTAGTTGGAGCGCCTCCAGGATATGTAGGATATGAAGAGGGTGGACAATTGACGGAGAAAGTAAGAAGAAAACCGTATTGTGTTGTACTTCTTGATGAAATTGAAAAAGCGCATCCTGATGTTTTCAATATGTTATTGCAAGTTTTAGATGACGGATATTTGACTGACAGTTTAGGACGAAAAATTGATTTCAAGAATACGATTATAATCATGACTTCAAATGTGGGAGCCAGACAACTTAAAGATTTTGGTCAAGGCGTTGGTTTTGGAACTGCAGCCAAAGTAGCTCAAGCTGATGATAACTCGAAAAGCATTATAGAAAATGCATTAAAGAAAACTTTTGCTCCTGAATTCTTGAACAGAATTGACGATGTAATTGTATTTAATGCTTTAGAAAAACATGATATTGATTTGATTATCGAAATTGAATTGAAAAAATTATTTGCTCGCGTGGCCGAATTAGGATATCAATTGAATCTTTCTGATAAAGCAAAAGCATTTATTGCTGAGAAAGGTTTTGATAAACAATTTGGCGCAAGACCATTAAAAAGAGCGATTCAGAAGTATGTTGAAGATACTCTAGCCGAGGAAATCATAACTTCTAAAATCACTTCAGGAGACGAAATATTTATGGATATCGTAGAGGGGGCACAAGAACTAACCGTTCAAATTCACAAAGCTGGAGAGCCTACAAATCTTTAAATTTACTCCTTAAAACAATTCAAAAAGCCCGTTACGTTTTTATAACATAGCGGGCTTATTATTTACAGTAAACATACTTTTTTTGAAAACAAATATTTACATTTGATTTCAAAATAGAGGTTAAAAAAATCAATTTATGTTAGACAATAAAGTTATTTTAGGTAGTGAAGAATGGTGTTCTTTTCCAGAATTAGGAATTCCTACGATAAAAGCACGAGTGGATTCGGGTGCAAAAACATCTGCTTTACATGCTATAAACATTGCCCCGTTTATAAAAAACGACAGCAACTGGGTGAAATTTGACATTAACCCGATACAGAATAATCTAAAAACGGTAATTCATTGTGAAGCTCCTTTAGTTGACAAACGGATTGTTAAAAGTTCGAGTGGTTTTAGAGAACAGCGATACGTAATACAAACCAACTTACAAATAGGCACTTCACAGTGGCCAATAGAAATGACGCTAACCAATCGAGATTCTATGGGTTTTAGAATGCTACTCGGTCGTGAAGCGATGAGCGGAAGAGTGCTGGTCGATCCAGAACAAAAATATCTTTTGGGACAACCGAGTACTGACACGCTGAAAGAATTATATAAAAATTCTGAAAAAGCAAGTTCTGGTTTACGCATTGGACTTTTGGCCAGCAATCCAGAATTGTACAGCAACAAGCGCATCATGGAAGCCGGAGAAATGCGTGGTCATGAAATGCACTTTTTGAACATCAAAGAATGTTATATGAAACTCGATGCAAAAACACCTGAAATTCATTATCGCGGTGGAAAAATATTAAATCAATTTGATGCTGTTATTCCTAGAATCAGACCTAGTATTACTTTTTACGGTTGTGCACTAACCAGACAATTTGAGGCCTTAAAAGTGTATTGCCTGAACTCTTCAAACGCAATAACACAATCACGTGATAAATTATACTCCTTGCAATTACTATTAAATCATGGCGTAGAAATTCCCACTACTGGATTTGCCAATTCACCTTTGGATACCGATGATTTGATAAAAATGGTTGGAGGTTCCCCTTTGATCGTAAAATTACTAGAAGGAACACAAGGAAAAGGAGTAGTTCTCGCGGAGACCAAAAAAGCAGCAGAGAGTGTTATCAACGCCTTCAAAAGTTTAAATGCGAATATATTGGTGCAAGAATTTATCAAAGAAGCCAATGGAAAAGACATTCGTTGTTTTGTTATAGACGGAAAAGTAGTTGCCGCTATTCAAAGGGAAGCAATGCCAGGTGAATTTCGAGCCAATATTCATCTTGGAGGAACAGCATCTATCATAAAAGTTACCGCTGAAGAAAAAAGAATAGCTATTAAAGCAACTAAAGCAATGGATCTTAAAGTAGCTGGTGTAGATATTATTCGTTCCTCAAAAGGTCCTTTATTGCTTGAAGTAAACTCATCTCCGGGTTTAGAGGGAATTGAAGGCGCAACAAACAAAGATATTGCAGGTGAAATGATCAAAGCAATTGAAAAACATTTCAAGCAAAAAGCGGATCTAAAATAATCTAAGTACGTTAATTTAGCATCTACAACATTAAAAATAAATGCATTCACCTAAAAAAAATGAAGATCAAATTTAATGGGTAATTTCCTTTTTTATAAAACAAATAATTTACTGTTGTTCGAATCAAACTCATTATATATTGATAAATTCAAACAAAATAAATCCAGATTTTAAGCTTTAAATAATGAAAACTGAAATTTTAAAAACGATTAAACATTTCGCATAAACCAAATTATATTCTGAAATTTAAAGAAACTTATATAAAATGTACAAAAAAAACCATTCCGTTAAGAATGGTTTTTTTTTGTAAATAATTCACTTCACTATATAAAAATACTAAAAATGTAATATATAATTGCTGCAAGAATTGCGGAAATAGGAATAGTTAAAACCCAAGCCCATAACAAACTTACGGTCATTCCCCAACGCACTGCAGAGACTCTTTTAGTAAGACCAACTCCAATAATTGATCCAGTGATTGTATGTGTTGTACTTACAGGAACTTTAAAATGTTCTGTAAAATATAAGGTTAAAGCTCCTGCTGTTTCAGCAGCAACACCTTCAAAAGATGTTACTTTTGTGATTTTTGAACCCATTGTTTTTACGATCTTCCATCCTCCGCTTAAAGTTCCTGCCGCAATGGCTGAATAACACGCTAAAGGAATCCAAGCAGGCATTTTAAAGGCACCTTCATCATTTGGTAACACAACATCCAACCAAGATGGCAGCGATTCTTGAGCGACTCCACTAGTGTTGATATAAACTGCAACAGCTGCTGCGATAATACCCATTACTTTTTGGGAATCATTTCCTCCGTGACCTAAACTGAAAGCTGCAGATGATAGTAATTGCATTTTCTTCAACCAAGCAGTCGCCTGATTTAAATTTAAACTACTAAATATCAAACAAAAAGTACTAATTGACAAAACTATAAAAGCAACTAAAAACCATTTTATATTGTGTGTCTCAAAAGCAACACTCCAAAAATGAGAATCAAAACGAGGTTTTTCAATTTGATCAAAATAAACCATTTGTGATTCTACAAACCAAATCGTTATTATCATTAACAAAGCGGTGAAAATCTTTGGATAAATACTTTTCTTAGAGGCATTAAGCAACCAAATAGACATTAGATAAGATATCAAAGCTCCCAATAAAGGTGCCAAAATAATAAAGGCAACGATGATTAAAACTCCCGAAGGCATACCACCATCTTTTCCTGCTTTGTACCAAGAAACTACTCCAAAACCAGCATGAGCAATGGCTGCTCCTGCAAATCCTCCAATCAATGTATGAGAAGAACTTGAAGGAATTCCTTGCCACCATGTAAATAAATTCCAAATAATAGCTGCTATTACGCCTGCTAAAATCACAATCAGGTTTATATCCATGGTATTGGCAGTTTTTGCAACAGTATCTGCTACACCAAAACCAAAAACCCAGTAAGCCAAAAAGTTAAAAAATGCTGCCCAAACAACCGCCTGAAAAGGGGTTAATACTTTGGTGGCAACAACTGTTGCTATAGCATTGGCAGCATCATGAAAACCATTGATGTAATCAAAAATTAATGCCAAAACTATAATAACTATAAGTAGAGTAAATTCCATATTTTTAATTTCAGAATAAAACGGATTGAATTAAGAATGTTTTACAGAAATAGATTCTAAAACACCAGCTACACTTTTACATTTATCCGTTGCAGTTTCCAAAACTGATAATACTTCCTTGTATTTAATTATATTCTTTGCATCCGTTTCATTTTCGAATAAGTCAAGGACCGCTTTATCATAAACGTTGTCTGATTTATTTTCTAGTTTATTAATTCGAAGACAAGCATCAGTAATATTCTTCATTTTTTTCAAATCTCTCAATTCTCTGATTGCAACATCAATATTTTGACAGGCTTCGAGATTAATTTCTGTTAATTTTCTGATTGATTTGGTAATTTTATCTACTTGGTACAAACGCATTCTACTTGCTGCACCATGAAGATTTCCAGCAACATTATCAATTGAAGTAATTAATGAATAAATATCCTCTCTATCAAATGGTGTGATAAAATTTCTACTCAACTCAAGGTTTGTTTGACGGGTAATATCCTCTCCTTTTTGTTCTAAAACATCAATTTTCTGAAAAAGAACTTCGCGTTCTTTTAAAGGAAGGTTTACAGCTTCATGCAAATTTGTAGCAATTTCTATTAAATTACTAGAAGCTTCTTCAAAAAGAGGGAAAAACTTTTTGTCTTTGGGAACCAAAAATTGGAAAAAATTATTTATGTTCATTTCATTAAAATTTAGTTTGGCAAAATTACTTCATTATTAATCGCTAATGTTAAGCCATTGTTAACAAATTATTTTCTATTTGAAAAGTATTCAAAAATGAAACTGTATTTTCAATGTCATAATGTAAAATCCTGTCTTCTTTTATCAACGGTATTTCCTCTCGATACGCGCATAAAAACAACTCAATGAAGTTACTAGATAATAAAGGACGTCTGTATTCTATAGCTTGTGAAGCATTTAATAATTCTATGGCAAGAATTCGTTCTAAATTATCTAAAACACGTAAAGCTTTAGTAGCGGCATTTGCACCCATGCTTACATGATCCTCTTGCCCGTTACTTGAAACAATACTATCTATGCTAGCTGGTGTTGCTAACTGCTTGTTCTGACTTGCAATACTCGCTGCGGTATATTGTGGAATCATCAAGCCTGAATTAAGTCCTGGATTATCAACCAAAAATGCGGGAAGATTTCTCGTTCCTGAAATTAACTGATAGGTTCTTCGTTCTGAAATACTTCCTAATTCTGCCAAAGCGATTGCCATAAAATCTAGGGCTAATGCCAAAGGTTGTCCATGAAAATTACCACCAGAAATGATTTGGTCACTTTCAATAAAAATATTGGGATTGTCAGTCACCGAATTAATTTCAGTTTTAAATACTTTTTTCACATAGTCAATTGCATCTTTTGAAGCGCCATGTACTTGCGGCATACAGCGAAAAGAATACGGATCTTGAACATGTTTTTTTGGCTGCTTGATAATCTCACTTCCTTCTAAGAATCCTTTGATACGATTCGCAGTAATTATTTGTCCTTTGTGAGGTCGAATAAAATGAATTAATTCATGGAAAGGTTCTATACGACCATCAAAAGCTTCCAATGAAATAGCTCCTATTAAATCCGCTAAATAAGAAAACTTATTTACTTTCATTAAAATATGGGCTCCATAAGCACTCATAAATTGTGTTCCGTTCAGTAAAGCCAATCCTTCTTTTGATTGTAAAACAATCGGTTGCCAATCAAATTGTTTCAAAACAACACTTGAATGCACTTTTTTACCTTCAAAATAAACTTCACCTTCACCCAATAAAGGCAACGATAAATGCGCCAATGGAGCCAAATCTCCCGAAGCTCCTAGTGAACCTTGTTCATAAATTACAGGGAAAATATTATTATTATAAAAGGCTATCAATCGCTCTACTGTTTGTAATTGAATGCCCGAATGTCCATAACTCAAGGATTGTATTTTAAGTAACAACATCAATTTTACAATATCAATTGGTACTTCTCCACCGGTACCACAAGAATGTGATTTAACTAAATTTTCTTGTAATTTTGATAAATTTTCATTTGAAATTTTAACATTACAAAGAGATCCAAAACCAGTGTTTATTCCATAAATAGGCTCCGATTGTAATGCCATTTTTTTGTCTAAATACTCACGACATTTTTGAATATTAACTTTTGCCTCTTCTGATAGCGCTAGTAATTTATGATGTAAAACAATTTCCTGTAGTATTTCTAAGCTAAGCAATTCAGTACTAATGTAATGCGTATTGTCCATTTTGTTAGTTTTAAGTAAGTAAAATTGAATAAATCTTTATAACTACACAACATTTATTTCTCCTATTTTAATTTTAAAGTTAAACAAAACAAAAAATTATTGTTTTTTATTTTTTTCTGATGCGGATCAAACGTATTCTAAAAACACTTTTGATCTTAGTAACTTGCTTATCTATTTATTTATAAAATAATAATGGGAATAATTTCAGCAGTTCGCTATTATAATAAAAATAATTGCATCAATCCTTTTGCATTATGTAGCAATAAACTTTTGGAAATAAATTAAAGAATTCAATAAAAATTACGAATAGCTTTTTTGAGTACCTAATAAATCAAACAATTATCAACAATTATCAGCAGATAACTCTTATTTTCAAATATTCGTAAAAACAATTTGAGTCGCGTTGTGTTTTATAAAAAACAGTACTTTTGAATATATAAATGACACACCACAAAGCAACATATCAGACTTCGATAACAACTCAAATTTGGGTTGGCTTTGCTTTTGCATTTTCAACAACGACTGCTACTACCCCTTTGGGGTAAACTCACTACATATAATTCTATTATTATTTTTTTCGAAAGAAAAAGAGTTTATTGGCTGTGTATTAAAGACTACGTTTCTAAACAAACAAACTAAACACTAGTAAATCACCACTAAGTTAAAAAAGATAAAATTGGCGATTTTGCAGGTACAAAATATAAATTATTAAATATGAAAGTATTAAAATTTGGCGGAACCTCTGTTTCCAATGCAGAAAACATAAAGTTGGTTTTAAGAATTATAAATGAAAAAGCAAGAGATGAAAAATTAATTGTTGTAGTTTCTGCGTTGAGTAAAGTAACTGATCTGTTGCAACTAGCATCTCAAAAAGCAGCTGCTGGCGACGAAAACTTCAAAGTAATTCTGACCGATTTAGAGAAAAAGCATTTAGACGTATTAAAAGATCTTATACCAATAAGTGAACAAAGCAGTCTTTTGAGCCATGTAAAAAGAATAATCAACCATTTAGAGACCTTATTGGATGGCTGCTATCTTTTAGGCGAATTATCACCTAGAACTTCAGATACAATTTTGAGTTTCGGTGAATTACTATCTGCTTTCATTATCGCCGAAGCTTTGAAACAAAATGGGAACAATAGTATTTATAAAGACAGTCGAGAGCTTATTAAAACCAACAACCATTTTGGTAAAGCAATTGTAAATTTTGATGTTTCCAATGCTTTAATAACTGATTTTTTTGCTTCGAATGAAAATCAAGTGGTCGTTATGCCTGGATTTATTGCTGCCTCATTAGACGGGATCAATACTACTTTAGGCCGCGGAGGATCTGATTATTCAGCTGCTATACTCGCGGGAGCTTTGAATGCGACAGATTTAGAAATTTGGACCGATGTTAACGGAATGTATACAGCCAACCCTAAAATTGTAAAACAAGCACATCCCATTGCCTTTATTTCATATCAGGAAGCAATGGAATTATCGCATTTTGGTGCGAAAGTTTTGTATCCGCCAACTATACAGCCCGTCTTAAAAAAAAATATTCCAATTCTGATAAAAAATACATTCGAGCCAGAAGCCGAGGGAACATTAATTTCCAACCAACAAATGGATTTTACCAATCCTGTGAAAGGAATTAGTCATATTGATAAAATTAGTTTGATTACGCTGGAAGGTCCAGGAATGATTGGTGTTGCTGGTTCTTCCAAAAGACTTTTTGAGGTGTTGTCACAAGAAAATGTCAATGTCGTTTTTATTACTCAAGCCTCCTCCGAACATTCAATTTGTATCGGAATTCTAAATTCAGATGCCGACATTTCCGAAATTGCTATAAACAAAGCCTTTGAAGTTGAAATTTTACAAAATAAAATAAAACCTTGTATTGTCGAAAAAAACCTTTGCATCATAGCATTAGTTGGAGAAAATATGAAAAATCATCAAGGGTTGAGCGGTAGAATGTTTAGCACTTTGGGGAAAAACAATGTAAATATTCGAGCGATTGCACAAGGTGCTTCCGAAAGAAATATTTCGGCAGTTATAAACGAACGCGATGTAAAAAAAGCATTGAATTCTTTACATGAAAACTTCTTCGAAAAAAACACCAAGCAATTGAATCTCTTTGTAATGGGAGTGGGAAATGTGGGAGAGAAATTTATCGAACAGATACACCAACAAAAGAAATTTTTAAAAGACACATTACGTATAAACCTCCGCGTTATTGCATTGTCTAATTCTCGAAAAATGTATTTCGATGAAGATGGGATTTCATTAAAAAACTGGCATTTCTTATTGGAAACTGGTGATCCTGCCAATAAAGAACAGTTTATATCCAATGTAAAACAACTCAATTTACGCAACAGTATTTTTGTAGATATTACTGCAAATGAAAGTGTGTCTAAAACCTATGAACACTATTTAAAACAAAATATTGCAGTAGTAACCTGTAATAAAATTGCCTGTGCATCGGAATACGACAACTATAAAAAACTAAAAAAACTATCCCGACAATTCAATGCTCCTTTTCTATTTGAAACGAATGTGGGAGCCGGATTACCAATTATTGATACCGTTAAAAACCTAGTTGCCTCTGGAGATAAAATCAATAAAATTCAGGCTGTTTTATCTGGAAGTTTAAATTTTATCTTTAATAATTTTGATCAAAATAGCACTTTTCATGATGTAGTTAAAGAAGCTGGTATACAAGGATTTACAGAGCCAGATCCGAAAATTGATTTGAGCGGAATTGACGTTGCTAGAAAGATTTTAATCCTGATTAGGGAAAGCGGTTACAAAATGGAAATTGACGAAATTGAAAATGAATCTTTTATGCCCGCAGCATGTTTGGAAACCACTACAAATGAAGCTTTTTTCGAGTCTTTAAAAGCACATGCAGAACATTTTGAATCTATTTACAAAGAAGCACTTAGTAAAGAATCGCGATTAAAATACGTGGCGCAATTTGAAAACGGGAAAGCAAATGTTGGGTTGCGATTCATTCCTAAAGACCATCCATTTTACAATCTAGAAGGTAAAGATAATATTGTGCTATTTTTTACAGATCGCTATGTAGATCAGCCTTTGTTGATAAAAGGCGCTGGCGCAGGAGCTTCAGTGACGGCATCAGGTATTTTTGCTGATGTGATTAGAATTGTAAACATTTAAGAAATAGTTAAAAGTTTTATTTTTTTAAGGTTTCAAGTTCTACAACTGGCAAAAACTTTAAACCTGAAACTTTAAACCTGAAACCAAAATTTATGAATGAAATAAAAATATTTTGCCCCGCTACAATCGCAAATCTTTCTTGTGGTTTTGATGTCTTGGGACTTTGTTTAGAAACTGCTGGCGACGAAATGATCATTAGAAAATCAGCTGAAAAAGGGATTCGAATTACTAAAATTGTGGGTGCCGACTTGCCGCTAGAAACCGAAAAAAATGTGGCTGGAGTATCTGCTCTAGCAATGTTGGAAGCTGTAGAAACCGAATTTGGATTCGAAATTGAAATTTACAAACACATCAAAGCAGGAAGCGGAATAGGAAGCAGTGCTGCTAGTTCAGCCGGAGCTGTTTTTGGCATAAACGAATTACTTGGACGACCATTTACCCGAAAGGAATTGGTTCTATTTGCCATGCAGGGCGAAAAACTAGCTAGTGGAAATGCTCATGCGGATAACGTTGCTCCTGCCCTTTTGGGCGGATTTACATTAGTACGAAGTTCAAATCCTTTGGATATTATTCGCATCGAAAGCCCTTCTGAATTGTATGCTACGGTGGTTCATCCTCAAATTGAATTGAAAACTTCGGATGCAAGATCGGTTTTAAAACAAACTATTTCATTGAAAAGTGCTATTATTCAATGGGGAAATGTGGGCGGGCTAATAGCGGGTTTGTACACCAAAGATTACGATTTGATAGGACGTTCCTTGCATGACGAAATTGTAGAACCGTTGCGAAGCGTGTTAATTCCTGGCTTTGATTTAATAAAAAAAACAGCCTACGAAAATGGTGCTTTAGGTTCAGGAATTTCAGGTTCGGGTCCTTCTATTTTTGCATTGAGTAAAGGAAAAGAAACTGCAGAAAAAATTGCAAAAGCGATGAGCGCTATCTATGATGAAATGAATTTACCGTATGAAATTCATGTATCAAAAGTAAATCCTGATGGAGTACGAATTATTTAAAAATGAGTACTTAGTTCTTAATGCTCCGTTGAAAAGGCAAGAATAAAGACTAATTATTTAGAACCTAATAAACAATGAAATACTATAGTTTAAACCATAACGCCCCACAAGTTTCTTTCAAAGAAGCTGTGATACAAGGATTAGCATCTGATAGAGGATTGTATTTTCCTGAAACCATTACCCCATTAGCACCTACTTTTTTTGATACAATCGAAAATTTAAGCAACGAAGAAATTGCTTATCAAGCGATTCAACAATTTGTAGGTAATGAAATTCCTGAGATCACATTACGAACAATAATCAAAGATACCTTGTGTTTTGATTTTCCCTTAATAGAAGTTGAAAAAGGTATTTTTTCTCTTGAATTATTTCATGGTCCAACAATGGCATTCAAGGATGTTGGAGCACGATTCATGTCACGTTGTTTGGGGTATTTCAATAAAGATATCAAAGACAGTAAAAATACGGTTCTTGTTGCTACTTCGGGCGATACAGGCGGCGCTGTTGCAAGCGGCTTCCTTGGCGTAAAAGGCGTAGAAGTAATCATACTGTATCCTTCTGGTAAAGTGAGTGATATTCAGGAACGCCAATTGACTACATTGGGACAAAATATAAAAGCACTTGAAGTGGATGGTGTTTTTGATGATTGCCAAGACATGGTTAAAAAAGCATTTTTAGACGAAAGTTTAAAACACAAAAACCTGACCTCGGCAAATTCGATCAATATTGCACGCTGGTTGCCCCAAATGTTTTATTTTTTATTTGCTTACAAGGTCTTAAAAAAAGAAAATAAGAAATTAATTTTTTCTTGTCCGAGTGGAAATTTTGGGAATATTTGTGCTGGAATCATTGCCAAGAAAATGGGACTGCCAATCGAGCATTTTGTTGCAGCAACAAATGTGAATGATACTGTTCCTAGATTTTTAGAAAACGGAGTTTATGATCCAAAGCCTTCTAAAGCGACCATTTCTAATGCTATGGATGTAGGAAATCCGAGTAATTTTATTCGAATTCAAGAGCTATATCAAAACGATTTAGAACAATTCAAAAAAGATTTTTCATCCTTTACCTTCTCTGATGAAGAGACTTTAGAAGCAATGAAAACCATTTACAAGAGAGATGGTTATATTGCAGAACCTCACGGAGCAGTTGGATATTTAGGATTGAAAAAGGAATTAGAAAATCACCCAAACGCAATTGGAATTTTCTTGGAAACCGCTCACCCAATTAAATTTCTGGATGTAGTAGAACCCGCTTTGAATGTAAAACTGCCCATTCCAGAACAAATAGAAAGTGTGATAAATAAAGAAAAAATAAGTATAAAAATCAAATCATACGAAGAATTGAAAACGTTTTTAAGGTAAGGCTTTCTGTTTTTTTTTAATATAACTACCGAAATAAAAAAGTGTTCTGAAACCGAATAGTTACAGCATCCTTTTACACCAGAGAACACATACAAAAGGACAATACTATTATTGACAAACTCACCATGAAAAAACGAAATATTATGCTCCAAAAAAAATCCAATTACTACCAACAATTTTTTTTATAAAATGAATCTCTAATTACTAACGTGTTAAAAATAATGTAACCAGTAGGCATCATTGATTTTTATATATTTACTTCAAAAAACAATGCGCTAAGACATTAAAAATTAAAAATTTACAGTGAAAAACTGGATTTAAAAAAGCCTTAAAATAATTTGAATAACCCTATTGATTTACACATTAATTTTAACTACTTTTGCAATCCGATTACGTGTTCAAAATCAGAATTTAATTTTTTTTGAAAATCTGATTTATAGATCCAATTTTTAATAATTCAAAACTGGTTTACCTTTGTTTTAAATAAAAATATTCGGATTTATGTGGCATCTCAAGCAACATAACTGTACATCACAATTACCCTTATAGTAACAAAGCACTTAAAAAAAGAGAAAGACGTTTATGACAGATCAAAACATGAATGAAGTTAGTTTTGAAATTGAGTTATTAGATAAGCACAAAGAATATGGAACCCAATACCAATCGAATGATTTTTATTGGGGAGTAGGTATCGAAAATGAGTGCTACTTGGAGTTTGACTTGCAGCGCAAGGTGGATAAAAATTTCTTTTTAACTAATGGAATTCGTGAAAAGTATAGCATAAACCATTTTAGTAATTATAAAGAAAACGTATTTGAGAATTCGTTACAAAAAATATTAACTGATAAGAGTTACAGCATTCCTGTTTTGATGAATTCTCATTCCTTCACAAAAACAGATGTAAACAATCAGCATAAAACGCTGGATACAATTGACAATATACCAAATCCGGAGTATATTGGGGAAAGCATTTTTGAATTATTACAAAAACATAACCGTTATTTTATTGACGAACATCAAAAAAAATTCATTTTTGATGGTGATACCATTGAATTTGTAACGCAAGATTTTTATAAGAAAGATGTAGATAGTGTAATTGCAGAATTAAATACCATTAAGAAAGAATTTACAGAAAACTTGCAGCAACTGTTGTACAAAGAAAATATATTTTCACAATTTGGGAACATAAAAATATGTTCTGAAAATCATCCTTTTGCAATATTTGTTTCTAATAATGAAAACTATTCTGTCTTCAATAATATGACGTATCATTTTAATTTAACCATTCCGACGGAGTTAAATAAGGATGGCGAAATTAAAGATAAAGTAGATTTTATAAAAAAACACCAACGTACAATACGCTTATTCCAGTGGTTGAGTCCATTATTTATGGTCAAATTTGGATCTTCAGATTACCTTTCGCACAATGACACTACCGTAAACTTAACAAAAGCATCGCAGCGTTGTGCTATGTCCAGATACATTGGTGTGGGCACGTACGATACAGATGTAATGAAAACCGGAAAGCTTGTTCAAATGAATTTTAATGCGCATCCGATGCATGAAAATCCGTTGTGGTGGGTCAATCGTTACGCTGAAATTTCTGATTACGAAAAAATTGATAAAATTGGTCTAGATGTCAATTTTCACAAGCATAAAAATCATGGGATTGAGTTTAGAATATTTGACTATTTTGATGAAAAACATTTAAAAGAAGTTTTGAATTTTTTAATTTTCATCATGGATCATGCGATATTGAACCAGATTGACAACCCAATATGTGACTTAGAATGGAATAATTTTGTTTATGAATCTATAATCAATGGCAAAGAAACCGTTGTACCTGCAAATTATATTGCTTTGTTAGAAAAAATACTAGCTACAAAATTAGATGCTACAAATCCTATTGCAATTTACAACCAAATCTATACGAGTTTACACGACAGGTATTATGAAAATGGTTTTTGCAGCTCGTTATTAATTTCAAAATAAGTAGATCTAGTTGAAGTGCAGTTTTAAACAAATAAAACTGCTTATTCTACTTAATGCATTTAATCCTTATTTTTTAAGAGCACTATTCGTGATAAAAAAAGATCGCTGATGAATATCCTTTTTCAGGGTCTTTATTGTCCCACCATGCTCCTCTAATTTCCGAAAAATAATTGTAATTATTCATTCCTGCTTGCGACTGCAAGGGATAAATCACTTTCCCATTAACTCTAAATGCTTTTTCTGTTTCGGTTTCAGGAACAACCACAACCACGTGACCTGATTTATTTAAAATGAATCTTTTGGCACAAATGATTCCTACTCCTCCGTTTTCGTTTACTTTGGTTTGCAAAGCATCTACATCATCTATTTTTTCCCATCCAAAAATATCTGATGATTGCTCAAACCAGTCGTAAATATAATTAGAATAAAAAGGCCGTACGGTATCATCAAAAACCAAGGGTACTTCGTTTCCTTTTTCGAGCAGAGCAATAGCTTTATCGGTCCATCGTAATCTTGGAATGTAAACCTTGGCAAAAAAACAAAAATCAAAGGTATAAATGTTACAATAGGTATCGGCCTCGTCTTTTTGAAATCTAAAACTTTTTTCAACATTTAGTTTTTCAATGATAGCATTGATTGTTGCTTTTTTTGAAGCTACAGTAGTCAAATCTCTAAATGGAATAGTTGGTTCACCAAGAGGTTTGTATGTATCAACCTTATTTTCTAAAGTACCATTAGAACTAGGTTCGAAATTAGGGATTTCGATATCAGAAACTTTTTGTGAGGTTTCATCAATAGGTTCGATTTCATTAGAACACACAAAACCTTCTTTATCAGTATTCAATAGCCTTACTTTCCACCAATCAGCTGTTGTTTTATCTACTAAGTCGAAAGTAAGTCGAAAAGGTATTTCTGCTAAAATTGTAGAATTATCATTCGCAGACGGTAAATCTCTGAGATTTGCTGACGAAGTTGCTACTCTATATTTCATGTTATGCAATTTTATTGTAGAATTGTTTTGATGGCAAAATACTAAAAACAACCAACACAGCATCACAGTATGCTACTATTTTTATCAAAAAAAGCAATAAAAATTTAAATAATCAATTATCTACTACCTATTCGTTGATTCTGTCTTTCTTAAGCGCTACACTAAACGGACTCAATTACAAACAAAAAGCAATTGTAGTTTTCTTTTTTTACCTTTGGAAAAATAAAAAACTACTCAATTCTTTTTAATGATAACAACAGCAAGCCTACAAGACGTTTCTTTTTTGAATCAATTAATCAATTCGGCATATCGTGGTGAATCCTCTAAAAAAGGTTGGACCACTGAAGCCAATATACTTGAAGGACTCCGCACAACAGAAGAAGAATTAACCGAAACGATACTGAATCCTAAAAATACCATTTTAAAATTTGCTCAAAACGACCAGATAATAGGTTGCGTGTTGTTAGTTCAAAAAGAACAACAGTTGTATTTAGGAATGCTTACCGTTTCACCCGAATTACAAAACAGTGGCATTGGAAAAAAATTATTACAGCACGCTGAGATCCATGCAAAAGACTTAGGATTACCAAAAATTGTGATGACAGTAATTTCGGTTCGCGACGAATTGATTGCTTGGTACAAACGAAACGGTTATGAAGATACAGGAGAACGAGAACCTTTTCCTGCGAGTGATGTACATATTCCTATTGCTGCAGAACCGCTAGAATTCATAGTGATGAAAAAAAGAATAGGATAGGTTTCAATATATTTTGATGCTTTACGAAAGGTATCGTCCAGAAGCTTAGAGAGAAAACATTTTTTTCTTAAATCAATAATGTCAAAAGCACTAGCATAAAGTAGTAGAAACATCATATAAAATGAAGATTTCCTGCTTTCGAGTTATGCTCAAGCAATAATATAAAGATCCTTTTAGAGTAAAATAGCTAAAACAAAACCTACTTTTATAACGTGAAAAAATCAGTTTCAATTATTGGAGGAGGTCCCGCAGCACTTATACTCGCAGCATTACTTAATAGTGACAAATTTGACGTTACTATTTACGAGAGAAATAAATCTTTAGGTCGAAAATTTCTAGTTGCCGGAAAAGGAGGATTCAACCTCACCCATTCAGAACCCATTACAGAACTCATTTCGCGCTACACTCCGCCTCATTTTCTTGAAAAAGCACTCCTTGATTTTGATAATACCGATTTTAGGAATTGGATGGATTCCATGGGTATTCCAACGTTCATCGGGAGTAGCAATCGCGTATATCCTGAAAGTGGTATCAAGCCTATTACAGTTCTCAACGCAATTCTAGATGTTCTGAATAAGCAGGGAGTTACCATTCTATACCAACAGACTTGGACGGGCTGGACGAGCAACAATGATCTTGTTTTCAATACAAAAACAGTAATAAAATCAGACTATACAATTTTTGCTATGGGCGGAGGCAGCTGGAAAGTAACCGGATCTGATGGTTCTTGGCTTGATTTATTTGAAAAGGAAAATATACCAATCGTTCCTTTTCAGTCTTCGAATTGCGCGTATCGTGTGAACTGGCCAGAAGATTTTATGCAAGTTTTCGAAGGAAGTCCGCTTAAAAATATTGCAATTAGCTGTTTGAACAAAAGACAAAAAGGTGAAGCGGTAATTACCCGTTTTGGTTTAGAAGGCAATGCTATTTATGCGTTGAGTCCACAAATTCGGGAGGAATTAGATTGCCAACAACAAGCCACACTATTTCTGGACCTGAAACCTACTTTGCGTTATGAAGATTTGCTTGACAAAATTAGAAAATCGACTTTTAAAAAAACGAGCGAAACATTGTTAAAAGACGTAAAACTTAGTTTAGTACAAGTTGGACTTTTAAAAAAATATCTAAATAAAGAAACGTACCTCAATCCAGAATTACTAGCTCACCATATAAAAAATTTATCCATACTAGTAACTGGTTCTAGTTTGCTAAATGATGCCATATCCACAACAGGCGGTATACAGCTGCATGCAGTGGATGAAAATTTTCAATTGAAAAATAAAAAACAACAGTATTGTATTGGCGAAATGCTCGACTGGGATGCACCCACTGGTGGATATCTTCTCCAGGCTTGCTTTAGTATGGGGATGCATCTTGCACGTCACTTGAACAGCATTCCTTAAATCTTATGGATTATAGTTTGGATTCTAAAAAAGTATTTTGATTCCGAAATGACTTTCTAACAGTTTTAAATTTATTTACATTACCATTTCTTCAAACAAGCGTTGCGTGGTTTGTTCCAAATTATCGCATAACCCCGGATGAGGTCTCGAAGTTTGAATGGCAGAACTGCGAAGAGCAGTCAACCAACGGAAACGCGATGGAATATCAAATTGTCCTATTGGTCCGCCTGATTTTTCGCCATGTGCCAGTTTCTCGAATGCCTGTACATTTAAATGCAGTTGTTCTATATCCAAATCATCTGAAAAAAGTTGGAGTTTGGCTTCGTTTACCGAGTACAAAACTTTGATAAATTTAGCTTTTTTACAAAAAAGAATAATACCCACATTGAGGAATTCTTCGCGTTCTACCCTAGGCACAACACGGATTACGGCATACTCATATAAGTGCTTCTCTTGCATTTTGTGCTTCGTTTATAAAAATTACGGAATGGTTCAAACGTATCGATAAAAACTGAAAATAGACTTCGCGAATAGCTTCGGGAGTTTCATCGGTATCTTCCCAATGGAGCCATACTTCTGGAATCAGATTTACAATATTTTGCAATACCTCTTGTGTCAATATTTTTTTGAATAGTACATCTGTTTCAGGCAAAAAGGAAGCTTGAGGCAACAATACATGATCTTTTATCAGTGCAAAAGGACTTTGTGCGTGCTTTTCCCAATTGGTCCACGAATGATGAAAATAAAGACTTGCACCGTGATCAATCAACCACAATTCTTTATGCCAGATCAACATATTGGTGTTTCTAAAAGTTCTGTCGACATTAGTGATAAAAGCATCTAACCAAACAATTTGGGAAGCCAGTTTTGGGTCTACCAAAGTAACAACAGGATCAAAATTGATAGCTCCTGATAAATAATGAAGCGCCAAATTGAGTCCCTGACTCCCTTGAAGCAAATCCTGAATTTCTTCATCGGCTTCACTGCGTCCGAAAGCTTCATCGAGATTAGCATAAACGAGTTCCGGCATTTTTAGGTTTAAAACACGGGCTATTTCGCCGCCAATTAATTCGGCAATTAAAGCTTTCACGCCATGTCCGGCACCTTTGAATTTCAGTACATATTTAAAATCATCATCCGCTTCAGCAAGTGCAGGCAAAGAACCGCCTTCCCGCAATGGAGTGATGTATCGCGTAACATTTACGGTTCTAAGATGAGGTGTTTTTTCCATAATTGAATTGGATAAAGCAATTTTGCTTGGATACAAACTTACAAATAAGTAGGATAAAATTCATTTATGAGCACTATTTACTCCAATTTTTCTAAACTCAAAAAGGCTTTCCCAATATTCGCAATAACTTCTGAAGCGATAAAGGATTGATAACCGGTCTTTGGCAAAGCGATATCAGCGGTTAATCCGTGGAGATACACGCCAAGAATTGCAGCACTAATGGGTTCATAGGATTGTGCCAATAAACTGGTAATCATTCCCGTCAAAACATCGCCAGTTCCTGCGGTTGCAAGCGCAGCATTTCCGGTAGTGTTTTCATAAACGGTTTCGCCATCTATTATTTGGGTAGGTGCACCTTTCATAACTATTATAAGTTGGTATTGTTTAGAGAAGGAGATTCCTTTACTCCTTTTCACTTCTTCGGAATCCCATTTTCCTATTAAACGTTCCAATTCTTTGGGATGTGGCGTTAAGATTGTTTTGGGTGGTACTAAAGAAAACCATTCTTTATTTTTGGATAAAATATTCAATGCATCGGCATCGATCACTAAAGGCAATTTAATCGTTTTTAAAAATTGATACAACGCATTTTGAGTCTCTACCGCCTGACCTAATCCGGGACCAATTCCGATCGCCTGTGGTTCAATTTCGAAAGTAATATTAGAGATTATTTCTTCATTGATATCCGTAATAACCATGACTTCGGGAATCGCGGTTTGCAGAATAGTGTACCCACATTTTGGAATAAAAACAGTAACTAATCCGCAACCAGTTTTCAAACAGGCTTTAGAGGATAAGCTCATTGCTCCTATTTTGCCATAACTTCCGCCAATGAGTAAAGCGTGTCCCTGCATTCCTTTGTGGGTATGTTTGTCTGGTTGTTTGTAGCGTTTCAGGATTTCTTTTTGGTCGATGTAAATAGGATTTGTCATGGAAATTTATTTGTTTAAAATTACGGATTTAATAGAAAACAAATTCGTTATTTGAACCGAAATTCTCTAGCCCTGATAGCAGCGGCATCTCCCGCTTTATAAAAACAAGGCTATTTAGCCGTAGTTTTTGTTAAGCGGGAATACAGCGAATAGCAGGAAATAGCTCCTAAAAATACTTATTATAAATCCTACAGTACATGTTCTTCCGAAAACGTTTGAAACTTTAAACTTTGCTTCGCTCTGACTTTGTCACCCGAAATAAAATCAATAAATTAGCGACTTCAAATTTTATAGAAAAACACAATGAAAAATACTGCGCTTACGCACATACACGAGAGTTTGGGAGCAAAAATGCTTCCGTTTGCTGGATACAATATGCCTATTTTATATGAAGGAGTAAATGCAGAACATGAAACGGTGCGCAGTGCTGTGGGTGTTTTTGACGTTTCTCACATGGGTGAATTCCTGCTTACGGGTCCAAATGCATTGGCTTTGATTCAAAAAGTAACTTCAAATGATGCTTCTACTTTGACTATTGGAAGAGCACAATATTCTTGCTTACCAAATAGCGATGGTGGAATTGTAGACGATTTGCTGGTTTATAAAATGAAAGAAGAGCAGTATTTATTAGTCGTAAATGCCTCGAATATTGACAAAGATTGGGATTGGATTTCGGCTCAAAATGACTTGGGTGTTGAAATGAAAAACTTATCGGATGATTATTCGTTATTGGCAATTCAAGGACCTAAAGCTGTTGAAGCAATGCAATCCTTGACTTCAAAAGATTTATCTGCGATTCCGTATTACCATTTTGAAGTGGGAGATTTTGCTGGTATCGAAAACGTAATTATTTCAGCTACAGGATATACTGGTTCTGGAGGTTTTGAGATCTATTGTAAAAATTCAGAAGTAGAACAAGTATGGAATAAAGTTTTTGAAGCGGGTGCGGCTTTTGGTATTAAACCGATTGGTCTTGCGGCTCGTGACACGTTGCGATTGGAAATGGGTTTCTGTTTGTATGGAAATGACATCAATGACACTACATCGCCGCTAGAAGCTGGTTTGGGATGGATTACCAAGTTCACTAAAGAATTTACCAATTCAGAAAACCTGAAAAAACAAAAAGAAGCTGGTGTAACTAAAAAACTAGTCGCTTTTGAAATGCAAGAACGTGCGGTGCCAAGACACGATTATGAAATTGTGGATGGTACAGGAACTGTTATTGGAATTGTAACATCGGGAACCATGTCGCCATCGATGAATAAAGGAATTGGTATGGGTTATGTAACTGTTGAAAACAGTGCTTTGGAGAGTGATATCTTTATCCGAATCCGTAAAAATGATGTTCCTGCCAAAGTGGTAAAATTACCTTTTTATAAGAAATAAAATCATTGCATAAAATTTAGAATAACTGTAATTTTACAGGCCAAAATAAGAAATAGAAATGGGAAGAGCGTTTGAGTTTAGAAAAGGAAGAAAAATGAAACGTTGGTCGGCAATGGCCAAAGCATTTACTAGAATAGGAAAAGATATTGTAATGGCCGTAAAAGAAGGCGGTCCAAATCCTGAAGCCAATTCTAGATTAAGAGCCGTTATTCAAAATTCTAAGGCAGTGAACATGCCAAAAGAAAATGTAGAACGTGCCATAAAGAAAGCTACTGACAAAGACACAGCTAACTATAAAGAAGTTTTATTTGAAGGATATGCACCTCATGGAATTGCCATTCTAGTTGAAACTGCCACTGATAATAACAACAGAACAGTGGCAAATGTTAGAAGTTATTTTAATAAATGCAATGGAACAATGGGAACTCAAGGTTCAGTTGAATTTATGTTTGACCATACCTGTAATTTTAGAATTCCAGCAAACGGAATCGATCCTGAAGAATTAGAATTAGAGCTAATCGATTTTGGTGCCGAAGAAGTTTTTGAAGACGAAGACGGCATATTGATTTATGCTCCTTTTGGAAGTTTTGGTACGATTCAAAAAGAATTAGAAAATAGAGGCTTAGAAATTCTTTCTTCTGGATTTGAAAGAATTCCTCAAATCACAAAGAAACTGACTGAAGCTCAAGTAGCCGATGTAGAAAAATTGATTGAAAAATTAGAGGAAGATGATGACGTTATGAACGTGTATCACACTATGGAAGAAGAATAGAATTCTTTGGTTGTTAGATTCTTAGACTTTTTTAAAAGAGAAAGGATGTATAAAGACTTCAAGGCGATGCTTTGAAGTCTTTTTTGTTTCAATTTTGTCCTTTACTTCATCGGAATGACAAATAAACGGAATGACCTTTTTAAAATGAAAAAACTCCATCAACTAATGCTGATGGAGTTTTTTTTATGTCTAAAAATCTAAGAAGTATAAAAGATCTATTTGATAAATTCTATTTTTTGAGCTTCTTCTTCGTTGATGCTGTCAAAGAAACCTTGTTCATTCATCCAATCATCGCTAAATACTTTACTCATGTAACGAGAACCGTGATCTGGAAAAATAGCGATTACGTTACTTTTCTCATCAAATTCACCTTCTTCAGCATATTGTCGAATGGCTTGCATTACTGCACCAGATGTGTAGCCTACAAACAATCCTTCTTTTTTAACAATTTCTCTGGCTGAGTGCGCGCTTTCCTCATCAGTTACTTTCATGAACTTATCAATAAGATCAAAATCCGTTGCTGATGGAATTAAGTTTTTACCTAAACCTTCGATTCTGTAAGGATAAATTTCATCATTATCGAATTCTCTTGTTTCATGGTATTTTTTCAATACCGAACCAAAAGCATCCACCCCAAGAATCTTGATATTCGGATTTTGTTCTTTAAGAAACTTTGCAGTACCCGAAATTGTACCACCCGTCCCACTACAAGCAACTAAATGTGTGATGTTACCATTTGTTTGTTTCCAAATTTCTGGTCCAGTAGACTTATAATGTGCATCAATATTCAATTGATTAAAATATTGATTAATGTAAACAGAACCTTTTGTTTCTTCGTGCAATCGTTTAGCTACATTATAATACGATCGTTCATCATCAGCAGATACATGCGCCGGGCAAACATATACTTTTGCTCCTAAACTGCGCAACATATCAATTTTATCTTTAGAAGACTTAGAGCTCACTGCCAAAATACAATTATATCCTTTTATGATACTTACCATAGCTAAACTAAAACCAGTATTACCTGATGTAGTCTCGATAATCGTATCACCTGGAGATAAAATTCCTTTCTTTTCGGCTTCTTCTATAATATATAATGCTATTCTGTCTTTTGAGGAGTGACCTGGATTAAAGGCTTCTACTTTTGCATAGAAATTACCTTTTAATTCTTCGGTAACTTTATTTAGCTTAATAAGTGGAGTATTCCCTATTAATTCTAGGACATTATTGAAAGCGTTTATTTCTTTTTTCATAAAAAAATAGTTAGTCGTGTACCAGTTTCAACATAACCACGAACGTTGCAAATTTAACAAAAAAAATCTAATTAGTTTTTTATTTCTTCTAAATCTAATAAAAAACTATATTCCTTTGCCAATTCTTTTATCGCTTCAAATCGTCCTGAAGCACCGCCGTGCCCCGCATCCATATTCGTATTTAGATACAAAACAGTATCGTTTATTTTGTTTGTTCTCAATTTAGCAACCCATTTTGCTGGCTCCCAATATTGTACTTGTGAATCATGAAGTCCAGTCGAAACGTACATATTAGGATAATTTTGCTTCTTTACATTGTCATATGGCGAATACGATAACATATAATCAAAGTATTTCTTTACATTTGGATTTCCCCATTCATCGTACTCCCCTGTGGTAAGTGGAATCGTGTCATCAAGCATGGTGGTAATTACATCTACAAAAGGAACTTGAGCAATCACTCCGTTGTATAATTCCGGTGCCATATTGACTACTGCACCCATTAACAATCCACCGGCTGAACCGCCTTCGGCATACAAATGTTTAGGCGACGTAAATTTTTCATTAATTAAAAACTTTGAGCAATCGATGAAATCCGTAAAAGTATTTTTCTTTTTCAATAATTTACCGTCTTCATACCATTGTCTTCCTAAATCCTCACCACCACGAATGTGCGCTATTGCAAAAACAAAGCCTCTATCTAAAATAGACAAACGTGTCGATGAAAAGTACGTATCCATTGTAACTCCATACGAACCATACGCATAAAGTAACAATGGATTTTTACCGTCTTTTTTTAATCCTTTTTTGTAAACCATAGAAATTGGCACTTTAGTACCATCAGTAGCTGTAGCCCAAACGCGTTCTTCTATATAATTGTTTTTATCAAATTTGCCTCCCAGAACTTCCTGCTCTTTCTTAATTTCTTTTTCCTTGGTTTTCATATTAAAATCAATAACCGAAGACGGCGTTGCTAATGATTGATAGCTGTAACGCAGGATATCAGTGTCAAAATCAACATTTGTGGTCGTATAAGCATTATACGTTTCACTTCCAAAAGGCAAGTAATACTCTCCTTTCCCACTCCAAGGCATTATTCGGATATGATTTAATCCATTCGAACGCTCTTCTACAACCAAGTAATTGCTAAAAATTTCGATGTCTTCAAGTAAAACCTCTTCTCTATGCGCAATTACATCTTTCCAATTCTCTTTTGCAGTAGCATTCTCAGCCGTTTTCATTAACTTGAAATTGGTCGCCTTATCTTTATTGGTCAAAATGTAAAAGGAATCTCCAAAATGAGAAATACTGTATTCTAAACCACGAACTCTGGGTTGAAAAACCACAAATTCGCCATCTGGAGTATCTGAATTAAGTATTCTATATTCAGTCGTTAATGTACTACCTGAACCAATTACAATGTATTTTTTTGATTTTTCTTTACTCACCGAAACGTTGAAGGTATCGTCCTTTTCATTAAAGACTAAAACATCATCCGCAGCATCTGTGGTTAATTTATGTTTGAAAACTTTATCAGATCGCAAGGTAACTTTGTCTTGTCTGGTATAAAAAATGGTTTTATTATCGTTTGCCCAAACGGAGTTTCCGGTAGCGTTCTCAATTTTATCCGAAAGGATTTCTCCCGTTTCAAGATTTTTTATTTGTATCGTGTAAATTCTTCTTCCAACAATGTCTATTCCAAAACTTGCAAATTTATTATCCGGACTCACACTCAAACCTCCTAATTGAAAGTAGGAATGTCCTTTGGCCAACTCATTACAGTTAAATAAAATTTCTTCATTGGCAGAAAGACTTCCTTTTTTTCTAGAATAAATAGGATAATCCTGTCCTTTCTCAAAACGAGTGATGTAGTAATAGCCATTGTATAAATATGGAACTGATTGATCATCTTCTTTAATTCGGCCTTTCATTTCCTCAAACAATTCTTTTTGAAAATCTTTAGTATGTGCTGTCATAGCATCATAGTAGGTGTTCTCTTTATTTAGATAATCAATAACTTCGGGGTTTTCTCTGTCATTTAACCAGAAGTAATTATCAATTCTTGTTTCATTATGTTTTTCTAATGATTTAGGAATTATTTTAGCTACTGGAATTGGACTTTTATTTGACATCTGTTGTGCTTTTGTATTGGTGAATGAAGATGCAAAAATAACACAAAGAGCAGTTCTGACAAGTGTATTTTTCATGAATATTTTATTGAATATGACTATGCAATATACTAATTTTGTATTTTAATAAACGTAAAAAAATGAAAACATGGATTTAATGGGAATGATGGGTAAACTTAAAGAAACCCAACAAAAAATAGAAGATACTAAAAAACGTTTGGATACGGTTCTTGTAGACGAGCAAAGCTCAGATGGTCTATTGAAAGTAACACTTACCGCTAATCGTTCTGTTAAATCAATAACTATTGATGATTCTTTATTGGAAGACA
Organism: Flavobacterium sp. GNP010; assembly: GCF_056428945.1. NCBI lineage: Bacteria > Pseudomonadati > Bacteroidota > Flavobacteriia > Flavobacteriales > Flavobacteriaceae > Flavobacterium > Flavobacterium sp. GNP010. The sequence goes on from NZ_JBWJVK010000030.1 coordinate 30,916, forward strand.
AAGAACAATTAGAAGATTACCTAATTTTAGTTTTAAATAAAGCAATCGCTAAAGCTACAAAAGTAAATGAAGCTGAACTTGATGCTGTTGCAAAAATGGATATGCCTATGATTCCAGGAATGGATAATTTGTTTAAATAAGTATGAATTATAAGTTTTGAATTATGAGTTTTAACAACTTGAAAAACTCATAATTCATAACTCATACCTTTTTAAACCAATTTTTGGAGCGTTTCTAAAACATAAGTATGCATCACTTCTCTATAATCAAGGTGTGTTACCATTCTAAGTTTTCCATGACCCATCGAGCTGATTGAAATGTTCTTTTGTTTTAAGACTTCGATTAAATTCTTTTCGTTACAATTTGGTGTCAAAGAAAAAATCAAAATATTTGTTTCTACAGGTTCTACTGAAGCGACCCAACTTAACTTTTTAAGTACCTCGGCAATTTCTTTAGCTCTTCTATGATCTTCAGAAAGTCGTTCAATGTTGTTATCCAAAGCATATATTCCGGCTGCAGCCAAATAACCCACTTGACGCATTCCGCCACCTAAAATTTTTCGAATACGCAACGCTCTGTGAATTGTAGCTTTGTCCGCTAATAAAACTGAACCAATTGGCGCTCCTAGCCCTTTAGATAAACAAACAGAAATAGTATCAAATAACTTTCCAAATGCCTTCGGATCTTGCTTTTTAGCTACCAAAGCATTCCAAATTCGGGCACCATCCAAGTGAAATTTTAAATTATTAGCATCGCAAACTTGTTTGATTCTTTGCAAATCTTCCAATTCATAACACGCACCACCCCCTTTATTTGTTGTGTTTTCTACACAAACTAAACTTGTTAATGGACTGTGATAAAACTCGGGATCATTAATTGCTCCCGCCACTTGCTCCGCAGTAATCATTCCGCGAGTTCCATCTAATAAACAGCAGGAAACACCGCTATTAAATGAAGCTCCTCCACCTTCATAATGATATACATGCGCATATTTATCTGCTATTAATTGTTCCCCTGGTTGTGTATGTAATTTTATCGCAGTTTGATTGGCCATTGTTCCAGAAGGGAAGAAAAGTCCCGCCTCCATGCCAAACATCGCTGCAACTTTTGCTTCAAGTTCAATAACTGTTGGGTCTTGTTTGTACACATCATCACCAACAACTGCTTTAAACATGTATTGCAACATTTCGTTCGTAGGCTTAGTGATCGTATCGCTAATTAAATTTATTTCCATATGTATTTATTATCAGAATG
>NZ_JBWJVK010000031.1:0-31568 GCF_056428945.1 Flavobacterium sp. GNP010
TCAAAAATACGGGATTCTAAGGCTCTTTTTATTTTAGACTTTCGGATAGCAGTGTTATGCACTAAATGATGGGGGTTGTCTAATGCTAGGAAAGTCAGAAACGATTGGGTCATCTGGACATTTGTTTGGAGTTACGAATAAAAAATATAAATTTTATTGCCGAAAAAATTATTCAAGATTAAATACCATTTCCAATTTAAACTCAAGAACAGCAAACAGTATTATGCCCAATAAAAATAGCAGTCCGGCTCGAATCCTTAAAAAAACGAACAGCCCGGCAAATGGAACTATTGGTTTAGCTTTCGATACTGTATTGCTCGAAAATTATGTTCCTGCAAGTGTTATAGTTAATTACGACTTAGACATCCTTCAATTTAGAGGAACTACGTCACTATATTTGCAACATTCTTCGGGCAAAGCCAGTTTTAATATTTTGAAAATGGCACATCCAGAAATCACATTTGAGTTGCGAAATGCCATTCATAATGCCATTAAAACCGAACAAACGGTTGTAAAAATAGGTATTGAAATGAATCGTGATAAAAATGAAAATGCATATAGAATCGTTAATTTAGAAGTTACACCCATTACCATTGAAGGCGAAGAACCTTTATTGGTTGTGGTGTTTACGGGTCAACAAGTTTCAGAAGTTGAAGAAGATCCCATAAAATCCTCCCAAAATATTTCTGTTGCCAAAGACCGGCGCATTAAAAAACTAGAAGAAGAATTGGTAGCCGCAAGAGCCGATATGGGATCCATAATTCTCGACCAAGAATCTAGTAACGAAGAATTGCAAAGCTTAAATGAAGAAATTGTTTCTAGCAACGAAGAGCTACAAAGTTTAAATGAGGAACTAGAAACATCTAAAGAAGAGATAGAATCTACAAACGAAGAACTTACAACAAGTAATCAAGAATTGCAGGCTCGTAACCAACAAATAGAAGAATTATATTCTTATTCTGAGGCGATTATATCAACCATTCACGAACCCATGCTTATTCTTGATAAAGACATGAAGATTCGTACTGCGAATAAATCTTTTTGCTCAACCTTTCATGTGTCTGAACAAGAAAGCGTGGGAACATTACTTTATAAATTAAATAAAAATCAATGGAATTTTCCTGGATTACGAGAACTTCTTGAAGAGATCGTGACCAATAATGTACGTTTTCATGATTTTGAGATTGATCATACTTTTTCAAATATCGGACATAAAATATTATTGTTAAATGGACATAAAGTAAGTCAACCAAGCAAAAACGAAGAGCTAATTGTACTTACTATAATTGACATTACTGCAGCAAGAAAACTAGCTTTGGCAACTCGAGAAAATGAAATAAAAATTCGTGAAATTCAATTAGAAGCCGAAAAAGAAGCCCTGAAAATCATGGAAGATAGCAACAAACGCTATGATATGATGCTTATGCAATCGCCGTTTGCCTTTGCTATTTTGAAAGGAAAAGATATGAAAATTACACTTGCCAACGATAGTGTAAAAAAACTTTGGGGTAAAGGAAATGACATAGAAGGAAAATCATTGTTTGATGTTTTGCCAGAAATTTTAACGACCGCATTTCCTAGTTTATTGAATGAAGTATTTACCACAGGAAAACCATTTAATGGATATGAACATCTTGTATCGCTTTTACGACAAGGAAAAATGGAAGATGTATATTTCAATTTTGTATATCAGCCTTATTTGGAAGCTGACAAAACCATTTCGGGCGTTACGATAATTGCTTACGAAGTCACTAAGCAGGTGCATTTGAAAGACCAATTAATAGAAGCCATTGCCAATGCGGAGCACAAAGCAAAAATTGCTGAAAATGCACTAAAAGCCAAACAACAATTTTTGTCTAACATGAGTCACGAGATTCGAACACCAATGAACGCTATAATTGGATTTACAAATGTGTTGCTTAAATCAGAATTAAACAACCAACAAAAAGAATGTGTTAACGCCGTTAAAACCTCTGGGAATTCTTTAATTGTAATTATAAATGACATTCTTGATCTTGCCAAAGTGAATGCAGGAAAAATGAATTTTGAAGAAAATCCACTCAATTTAAACCAAACAATTTGCGAAATTTTTCACTTATTTGTCGTTAAATGTGAGAAAAAGAAAATAGAATTAGTAAAAAATATTGACAACGCTATTCCAAAAATAGTTTTAGGTGACGACATTAGATTGCGACAAATATTTTTGAATTTAATAAGCAACGCCATTAAGTTTACAGAGAAAGGAACAATCACTTTAGACATAAAAATTCTTGAACAGAATGCTGAAACAACCACTATAGAATTTGCGCTTACCGATACCGGAATTGGTATTCCAGAAAACAGACTTAACAGTATTTTTGATAATTTTGAGCAAGCATTTGATGCAACGTCCAGATTGTATGGAGGAACAGGATTAGGACTTGCTATTGTTAAACAACTAGTAGAACTTCAAGGCGGAAAACTGTTTGTAAAAAGTATATTAGGAAAAGGCTCTACTTTTGGTTTTTCTATGAGTTTTAAAAACACCACTCTCGAAATGCCAGTTGAATCAGCAATTCAATTAAATAAAAACAATAAACTTACCAATGTAAAAGTATTGGTTGCAGAGGACATGCCTCTCAATCAACTTTTAATAAAAATGATATTAGAAGATTTTGGATTAGAATGTGATATTGCTGAAAACGGGAAAATTGCTATCGAAAAGCTTCAAAACAACACCTATGATATCGTACTAATGGACATTCAAATGCCAGAAATTAATGGCTTTGAAGCTACAGAATTTATCAGAAAAAAAATGAAATCTAAAATTCCAATTATTGCTCTAACGGCAGATGTTACAACTATCGACATCAAAAAATCATTAGAAATAGGTATGAATGATTACATCTCAAAACCAATAGACGAAAAATTATTATACAATAAAATTAATGAATTATTGATGCGCTAAGTCGCTCAATAGTTGAAATGTCAATGCCATAAAAATCAGAAATTGGAGACTTTGTGAATCTGTATTCTTCTTTGAAAAACATACCACTTACACCAATGTATTCTTGAATACCTTCTAAAGTGACTTTATTATTTAGAATGTTTTGCCGATTAATAGCCGACAATGTTAAATATTTTTTCAAGAACAAAAATTAATACTAACTAGTATTGTTTCCCTTACTTATGAGGGAAACAATTTTTGAACGCTTGATTTTATTGGGGTTTACGCAACTTAAAAATAGGTTCAAAAACTATTTCATTGCAGTTAGCGAAAAAATAATTAGTCCAATTACGAGACGTAAAAAGTTTGTTTATTTGATTTTCCCCAAACTCCCCACAATCCCTTTTAACATTCCATTGAAATCAAATTCAGGTTCTTCTTTCAATCCCATTCGTACAATCACTAAATCAAGCGACGGAATAATTGCCACCATTTGCCCTTGAAAACCACTACAGTGATACATGTCTCTTGGTACATCTGGGAAATGTCCACCTGCATTTAGCCAAAAATGCCCTCCATATCTTCCCTCAGATCTATTGGTAGGAGTTGTGGTGTATTTTACCCAGCTTTCATTAAATACTTGTTCCCCGTTCCAGTACCCTTTATGCAAATACAGCAAGCCAAACTTAGCCCAATCCCGAGTAGTTGCCCAACCGTAGGACGAGCCCACATAATTTCCTGCCATATCAGTCTCAACCACCATAGAATTCATACCTATTTTATCGATCAAATCCGTGTACCAAAAATCTAAATATTCTTGATGTGTTTTGAACTGCTTGCGCAAAATACCGGAAAGCAAATTTGTAGTTCCAGAAGAATAATTCCATTTCATATTGGGTTTATATTCTGCGGGTTTTTCTAATTGCGCTCGAGTCATGTCTTCGGCTTGAAAAAGCATTGTTGTAGCATCACAAATAGAAGCGTAATCTTCTATCCATTGTAAACCAGAGTTCATGTGCAGCAAATCGCTTGTGGATATCAATTTTCGGCTGTCATTTTTCCATTCAGGAATAGGAGCTGGCGCATTAATGTCAAATTTTCTTTGCTTTTCTAAAACTCCAAACATTGCACTTGTGATACTTTTGGTCATGGACCAACCTAATAATTTACTGTTTTTATCAAAACCAGTGTCGTACTTCTCTGCAATGATTTTATCCTTATAAATTACTAAAAGCGAACGTGTTCTTTTTTTGACTTGCCCTTTTACATCAAAAGCATTGGCTACAGCCGCATTTAGTTTTTCATAATTCACATTGGCGAAAGCTGTGTCCTTAGGCTCTTTGTTCCCAAACGGAAAAGGTAAATTGTTGTTCAATTTTGTTCTTTTGGGAACCAGATACGGTTTTGAAACATCAAAATCATCATTGATTAAGGTGGCGCCCAACCCTTCGCGGTAAATTGCTTTTCGTTCTTTTAAACCATAAACCGAAGCTGATGCATACTTTTCTGCAGCATTGATGGTGTTTTTGGCTAAATCAATCATATCGATATCATTGTCCCCTTTTTCAATTATTTCCTGTGAACGATTATCTAAAAAATGACCAGACGCCATACTTTTGGCTGAAAAGCCTGAAATTAAATCTAATTTTGGATAGGTTGTGAATCCAACATACAGTATTCCGACCAAAATTACGAGGACAACAAACTTGAAGAGTTTTTTCATAGCGATTTAATTTGAAGCAATTTAATAAAAAGGAATCACATTTTTAAACTAATTATGGGACGAGAAAATGAGGTTTAATTAACAACTGTTTGTTAAAAATTAATTCGATTTTCACTACTTTTGTGTTTAGAAAAATTCTAAATAATAGAGTCCAATTCATCTATTCGTTTTCTAGAAAATAAAAAAACCACTACATGTTAGACATTAATAAAATTAGAGCCGACTTTCCTATTCTTTCCCAGAAAGTAAATGGAAAACCGCTGGTTTATTTTGACAACGGAGCGACCACACAAAAACCACAAGTGGTGATTGATGCCATTTCAAAATACTACCAAGAAATCAATGCAAATATTCATCGTGGCGTGCATACGTTGAGCCAATTAGCAACGGATGCCTATGAGGAATCTCGTAAGAAAATTCAAAATCATATCAATGCTAAATTTGCTCATGAAGTATTATTTACATCAGGTACCACACACGGAATAAACGCTATAACCAATGGTTTTGCCTCTATTTTGAAAGCTGGCGATGAAATTTTAGTATCGGCATTAGAGCACCACAGCAATATTGTTCCTTGGCAAATGCTAGCCGAAAGAACTGACGCTGTTCTAAGAGTGATTCCAATGAATGAAAATGGGGAGTTAATCATGTCAACCTACGACCAATTACTTTCTGATAAAACTAAAATTGTAACGGTCAATCATATTTCAAACGCATTAGGAACGATCAATCCCGTAAAATATATGATTGATAAAGCACATGCTGTTGGCGCAGCCGTTTTGATAGATGGTGCACAGGCTGTCCCGCATTTAAAACCAGATATGCAAGCTTTAGATTGTGATTTCTACGTTTTTTCGGGACACAAACTATGTGGGCCAACGGGTACCGGAATTTTATACGGGAAAGAAGAATGGTTGAACAAATTACCTCCATATCAAGGTGGTGGAGAAATGATCAAGGACGTTAGTTTTGAGAAAACAACCTATGCGGAACTGCCTCATAAATTTGAAGCAGGAACGCCAAATATTGCTGGCGGAATTGCACTAGGAACTGCCGTTGATTACATGAATGAAGTGGGTTTTGAAAACATTCAGCAGCAAGAAAACGAATTGCTTGCCTATGGAACAGCACGTTTATTAGAAATTGAAGGTTTAAAGATTTATGGCACTGCCGCAGAAAAAACTTCCGTAATTTCGTTTAATATTGAAGGAATTCATCCGTATGATATTGGCACCATCATTGATAAACTGGGAATTGCGGTGCGCACAGGTCATCATTGTGCCCAACCCATCATGACTTTCTTTGATATTCCTGGGACAATCAGGGCATCGTTTGCTTTCTATAACACCAAGGAAGAAATTGATCAGATGGTAGCCGCAGTCAAAAAAGCACAAATAATGTTATCTTAAAATTTTATTCTTATGAAAATACTATCTATTTTGTTCCTTACTATCTTTTTAGGCAACGGCTGCGATAGTGCCAAAGCGCAAGATATGGAAAACGCTATTATTGAGTATACGGCCAATACCCGAGGATTTTATCAAAAAATAATAGTAAAAGACAAGACTGTCACTATATCCAAAGATCGAGATGGACGAGATCAAGCGACGCCCATAAAAATCAATGAGGCTGACTGGAAAGAAATAGTAACTTATTTTGATACGGTAGAAATAGAACAATTGTCAAAATTTAAAGCCCCAAGTGAAAAAAGGTTTCATGATGGCGCGGCAATTGCCAATTTGAAAGTTACATACAAAGGCAAAACCTATGAAACTACAGATTTTGATCATGGCTTTCCACCAAAGGAAATACGGCAATTTGTTGCTAAAATAAATTCATTTGTTACAGAGGAATAATACCAAAATTAAATCAGCCTGCAATGAAAATTAAAGAAATACAAGACGAAATAGTTGATGAATTTTCCATGTTTGACGACTGGATGGAGCGATACGAATACATTATTGAATTAGGTAAAAAACTGCCAATTATAAAGGACGAATTCAAAACCGAAAACAATATCATCAAAGGATGCCAATCGAAAGTGTGGTTGCAAGGAGAACAAACAGACGACAAAATTGTTTTCACAGCAGATAGCGATGCTATTTTAACCAAAGGAATTATTGCGATTTTAATTCGGACTTTCTCCAATCAAAAAGCTTCGGACATACTAGAAGCAGAAATGGATTTTATTGACCAAATAGGGTTAAAAGAACATCTATCACCTACCCGTGCCAACGGACTGGTTTCGATGATCAAAAATATAAAAATGTATGCCTTGGCATTCGACGCGAAGAACTAATTTACGAACCAATTCTTTTAACCATATAAGATATCTAAGGTCATATAAGTCAGGATAAAACAGAAAATTTATGACCAAAACATATTTAAAAGATTTAATTTATCAGGTTAATGGTTGTGCTATTGAAGTACATAAGCATCTTGGCCCTGGCCTTTTAGAAAGTGTTTATCATACTTGTTTGAAAAAAGAATTAACAATTAGAGGTTTTGGATTCCATACCGAACTGATTATACCAGTTAATTACTAAGGTTTAGATCTTGAAACAGGATTAAGGTGTGATTTATTAGTCGAAAAAAGTTTAGTTATAGAACTAAAAGCAGTAGATAAAATACTGCCTATCCACGAAGCTCAAATATTAACCTATATGAAACTATTGGAAGTTCCGATCGGATTATTAATCAATTTCAATGTAACACATATTTTTAAAGAAGGACAAAAAACCTATGTCAATGAAAGATATAGATATCTAGAAGATTAAACGAATAACTTAAATGACCTTATATTCCTTATATGGTTTAAAAAAATTAATAAAAAATAAATTGTTAATAAAATGGAACAAGAAATAGACACCAATGAACTAGGAGAATCAATTGTAAAAATATTAAAAACCATTTACGATCCAGAGATTCCTGTAGATATTTACGAATTAGGATTAATTTACGATGTAATGGTTAATACCGATTATGAAGTAAAAATCCTGATGACCTTAACATCACCCAACTGCCCAGTAGCTGAAAGTTTACCACGAGAAGTCGAAGACAAAGTAAAATCGATTGCAAGTGTAAAAGATGCTGAAGTCGAAATCACTTTTGATCCGCCTTGGAGTAAAGATCTGATGAGCGAAGAAGCAAAATTAGAATTGGGAATGTTGTAAAATTTGTTTCAGGTTTAAAGTTTAAGGTTGAGCAACTTTAAACTTTAAACCTTTTAAACTTTTCAATATGGAAGAAATAATAAATAAAGTTGCGAATAGTATACTAGAAGTTTTCGATCTCGAGGATTATTATCCCTCAGGGCTACGAGCACAAATAGATATTTCGCAGTGGCTTTTAGAGGGTTTTTTATTACGCGAGAAAGACTTTCGAGAGGCGCTTAAAAATCACGATTGGTCGCAATACCAAGATCAATATGTAGCGATTCATTGCAGTACCGATGCGATTGTTCCAACCTGGGCATCTATTCTAGTTGCGATACAATTAGCGCCATTTGCAAAGAAAATCATCAACGGAACCATAGAAGATCTTGAAGCGTCATTATACCAAGAACTTTTGCCAAAAATAGACTTCTCCGTGTACCAAAACAAACCGGTGATTATAAAAGGATGCTCTAGGAAACCTGTTCCTATGCGGGCTTATGTTTTGGCTGCACAGTACTTACACCCATTTGCCAAAAGCATTATGTATGGCGAAGCGTGCTCTGCAGTGCCCTTGTACAAATCGACCAAGAAAGACTAATTTATTGCAATTATTTTATACTTTAGTTGAAGATTTTAAAATGAAAGTCATGAATAAAATAGCCTTTTCTTTCGTATTGCTTTTTACCCTACTTTCTGCTGCTGCACAAGAAACAGCAACAGACACCCTAAAGTATTGGACCAAAAAAGGTAACATTTCGTTACTTTTCAATCAATCTGCTTACAACAAGCAATGGTTGGGTGGTGGAACATCAAATGTTGCAGGGAATTTTGGACTAAATTATGACTTCAATTATAAAAAAGATGACGTTGTTTGGGATAATAAACTGATTCTAGCCTACGGTTTAACCAAAATAAAAGGAGATGAAAAAATAGCTAAAACTGATGACCGATTGGAGCTAAATTCGCTATACGGGAAGAAAGCAAACGGACAGTGGTATTATTCTATGTTTTTTAATTTCAAAACACAAATGGATACCGGTTTAGATAAAAATATGACCAAAATATCCCATTTTTTCTCACCCGCTTATTTTCAATTAGGACCCGGAATGCTTTGGAAAAAAAATGATAACCTAAGTGTGAATTTTTCACCAGCAACAGCAAAACTGATCGTTGTTCATCCTCATTTTACAGAATTAAGTCCCTCTTTTGGCGTAAAGCAAGGCGATGCAACACGATTTGAGTTTGGAGCCAGTATTTCAGCATACTACAAGTTTAATATCATGACCAACGTATCAATTGAAAACCGCTCTAATTTATATTCTAATTATTTAGACAAACCACAAAATGTTGATATCGATTACCAGATGAATGTTATTATGAAAATCAATAAATACATGTCAGCTAATGTAGCGGTGCAAGCCATTTATGACGACAATTCAATACAAGCCGTTCAAGTTCGAGAAGTTTTTGGATTAGGAGTTAACTACGGATTTTAATAATAGTTCTATTGTACCAGAAATCCCTTTTGAAATAGTTTTCAAAAGGGATTTCTTTGTGATGTAACATCTTTAAATTGACCCATTTTAGCCCTCAGCGTAACAAACATTACAATTTGTTTTTCAATTTTAAAAGACGAATGGCAAATAATTACAACATGACCTTGTGTGATATTTAATTATTTGTTTATTGTTATGGTTACAGTTTGCAAAATACACTAACAATTACTGCATATCAGCGCGGTTGGGTACAAAATCCCCATGACATTCTCTGTCAAAAATTTACGACAAGTGCACAGTAATCATTTACTTTTAATCGGTTCTCCCGTTAAAAAACGAGACAAGCTGTTCAGCATGAGTTTTATTGTTCGTAATGCTTACGCAACGAAACCTAACTGTTGGCTGTGGTTTTTCATCTTCGCTCAAAATAGATATTTCCAAATTCGAGTTTTAAAATAAGATTTTCAACATCTAGAAATTCAATTTCAGCATCATCAGCTAAAACACCCTTTTTTGACAAATCATTTTTTTGAGTTAATGTTTTTCCATCGTTTGAAATTTTATAACTCCCATTTTTTGATACAGAATTGGTTCCAGCTTTGTTTGTAGTAAATTTTCCATTTAGATTAAAACACACAATAGAGTTTTTAAATTGCTGAATTAGTCCTTCTGAAAAATCATATTTAGCATTAAAATCTATTTTTTTAAATGTCCAACAACCCAATATTTTTTCTGCATTAGTTTTTTGAGCTACACAGTTTATCGTTGAGAAAACAAAAAGCGTGAAGATAATTATTTTTAGATATTTCATTTTTAAATGTATAAGTTTTGAAAATCGTAGGTAAAGTCAATCTGTGAAAAAACTTGTATTAAAAGAAGATTTTTCGTATTTTTTAGTATACAAGACATCATAGGTATTTCTCGTCAACAACTGCGTTTTTCAAGTTTATAAGATACTATCAGTCCCGATAACCAGCTACGATATATAGTGGCCTTTGTTGAATATGTTGATCGCTCTAAGCTCGATTTTACAGAAAAACGCTCAAGACTCTGGGTAGTCCGAGTTTTAATAGAAGGTGTTTCTAAAGCTTTATGAATACGGGCGTCTCAACGGAGTTAGAAGCGGTTAAAATCTAGAAATGGAATCCGTGTTGCAATTGGTTTAAAAATGATGTGAAAACAAAACTCAATTAAGGATTTCTAAAATAACTTCCATTATGTTTTGGCTTGATATCGGCTTTACCAAATAACCTGACAATGCGCTAATGCTTTTAGCTTTTAAAACATCTTTTTCATCAACAGATGAACTCACCATATAAATCACTACTGTTTTAGGCATCATAGGCTTGATAAGTAGGTATTCCTCCAAAAACTCCCACCCATCCATAACTGGCATGTTTATATCTAAAAATAGAACGTCAGGAATGTTTTCCTTATTTCCCATCTCATCCTTTAGGAAATTAATTGCTTTCAGCCCATTTGAAAACACGATAATCTTATTTACTAGGTCAGTCTTTTTCAGCAAAAGTGATGTAGTAAACTGATAGATATCATCATCATCTACAATGCAAAAAGTTTCAATCTTTTTCATAAATGTTTTTTAAGAAATATTCACAAGTCTACTTCAATTTATTTTACAAAATTAAAACATTTTTTTAAATTAAAGAATTATTGACATTGAAGTAGATAATAAATTTTGTCCCTTGATCTACTTTACTTTCAGCATAAATAATACCTCCCATTGTTTCGACTTGATTTTTAGTGATGAACAGGCCTGTACCTTTCGCATCAGGATGGTCGTGGAATGTTTTATTTAGCCCAAAAAGTTTTGCTCCATGCTTATCTAGATCAATACCTATTCCGTTGTCTTGGCATGTTAAGGTAATCATTCCATCTTCATCGATGTACGATTTAAATATAATTTGCGGTGCTCTTTTAGGCGATCTATATTTAATCGCATTAGTCAATAAGTTTAAAAAAATGCTTTCGAGGTAAACTTTTGGATAATTAATTTTCTCACAAGCATTGAAATCGTAAGTAATAGTAGAATCCGTTTCCTTAATCTGCATTTCCAGATTGATGATATGCTTCGATACAATATCTTCAAAGAAAAGTTCTTCTTTCGGTATTTCAGTATTTTGGCGTATTCGCACAACATTCGTCAAATCCGTTACTGTGTTAGAAAGATTTTCAAAGGCGATATCGATTTTTTCAATAAACATATTTCGCGTAGCATCATCGGTCTCGTCTTTTAGCAGATTTAACAAAGCGGCTAAATTAGCAACTGGTGATCTTAAATTATGTGAAACGATATACGTAAAATCTTCTAATATCTTTCTCTTTTTCTCTATCCGATCTGCCAAAAGCTCGAGATTATCAATATTACTTTTAAGTTCCAACTCATACAGTTTCTGTTGCGTAATGTTTCTGGTTATTGTTAAGACATCCTCAGGCATTTCACCCGCTAGATTATCAAGTGGTATTATTGACAGTTGAAAATAGTTATTTTGATTGCTATTAGTATGCGTTTCAAATTCAAACGTTTCGGTTTTATTTGTTTTGAAAACAGATTCTACGTGGCGAATGAATGATTCATTTATCTGGTTATCACCTTCCCCTTGAACGTCCCGCATATTCTTACCAATAATATTTTCAGATCCCAAATCCCGAACTTTACTAATCGATTCATTGATAAATTGATAGGTTAAATTTTTGTCTATGCGCGTAATGATATCCGGATTACTATTTACCAGTGTCTTAAATTGGTTCTCACTAATCGATAACTTTTGATAGGCAATTGCTAAGTCATTCGTTTGTTCTTCAATGATTAGCTGCAAATCTGCGGGCGATCGATATTGCAATGCTTTTGGAAGAAAACGGTAAAGCACAAAAACAGTAATCCAAGATATCAATGCGGTCATGCTTAAAACTACTGCATTTAGCCGGTATAACGGAAACCAAAATATAATAGCGTCTACAAAATGCGTCGTACCGCAAAAAAAGATAAAGAGCATAAAGCATATGAACACCCTATTAAATATTCTTTCTTTCCTATTTTTAACAAATTTATACAAGAGTATCGGGATAGAAAGGTAGGCTAATCCAGTGGCGATATTTGCCATAATGTAAAACCAACCAAGCGTCTCTGACCATTGCCCGCAAATCCATCGAGGCATAAAGCCATCAGAACTGAAAATATTTTCTACGATTTCAAAAATTTCATCCATATTACTTATATATTTTTTTGTGCTATCAGCACTCTATTCTCGACGCGTTTAGTGCATAACTTACCATTTCCTAAATAATAGTTTTGTGGCTTGCCAATACCGTTAGTTTTTCTAAAAACCTCTAAACAAACACTATTGGGTTACTATAGAAAGTAAATATATGTGATTTAAACTACAATAAAAATTCTTTTTTGGGAAAGTCACTTTATGCAATTGAAAAAAGCAGCGCTCAAAAAACGTTAAAAATAAATGACATTGACGCATCAGGAATTCATCAGGCGTTTTGCGCTGTATATTTTGGGTCAAGAATTTTACTTCGTCAGTTTGCCCATTGGGCTCGTGTGTAAAAATCCTTCAATATGGTTTTTTGAGCAGCATTACGTAAAATCGAGATGGGCTATGGAAACCAGAAAACCTCAAGCTTTTGCAGGAGAAACTCAAGGTAAAAGTGTGTGAAAAAGTAGAGAAGAAGACCTTTCTACCTAAATATCCGTGTTATATCCTCCGCGGCGGACAGGAGGGTAATTTACATCGAATAACGGTTATTGACCGGCGTGGTCTACCTCCCGAAGCCTCGGGATGGTATTTTGGCGGTAGCCAAAGTATAACCTACTGTGAAATTTAACTTTATTGGTAAAGTCACCTGTGCCTAATCCCGAAACTTCGGGAAAGGAAAACACTAGAAAACTATTTTTAAAATTTCTTTAAAAAAAAGAGTGTGACATACCTCTTGAAATTTTCTCTCTAAACTTCACGATAACTCCATAGTTCCAACCGGTGAACGGTTCAGTTCAGCATGAGTTTTATTTTTCGTGCTGCGCACGCGACGAAGCCTAGATTTGGTAGAAGGTTTTATTGAATTCCCATTTTACCTTGTGTGCAATCAAAGTACAGACTGTTTTTTAAAAATATTTTGTTTCCTAACATTCCTGTCATTCCAGAAAATTTCATCATTGCATATTGTGCTTGCGAATATCCTTCGACATAGGTAACATTTTTTAAGGGAATTACTGTGGAACTGAATTTTATAGTTTGTTTACAATTTGCAGTGTAAGTAGTTAAGACCCTTTCCCAGGATTGCGACTTTTCAATTGTCGTTTTACCATTTACTAATTTCAAATCTTGCCAAACTTCTTTATTGGTTAATAGTTCAAAAGCGCTTGTGCCAGAGTCCAATAGAAAATTTTCCTGCTGGTCTTTTAAAATGCCACTAACTATAATTTTTCTTTTTTTGAATTCAAAATCGATCAAATTGTCTTGAAATTCAGCTGGCGCTTTCGAAAGGTTTAATGAAATAAAACTTTCTTTGAAATTAATAAGTGTTTTTCTGTTTTCTAACACATCTGCGCCGATGGTTCCAACTATTTTAATCGAATCATTTGTTACGTCATTTCCCATTTCAAAAATTTTGAAATGATCCGAAGCTATTTTTGTATTTCCAATTGTAAAAACAGTTTTTGCAACATTCGTATTTGTTGCAATAGAGGAAATATTCTTGATTGCTTTAGAATAAAAAACGGTGTAAGGAGAACCAGTGTCGAACTGCATATAGTATGTTATGTCATTACCCTCAAAATGTATCGGAAGCAACACTACATTTTTTTCGCTCCCATACCACTTCAATGGAACAACACCGTTTTCGTTTTCGATGGTTAAATAATTTTCTTCTGGCGTAAATTTTTGATCAAAATAAATGTAACCACCTATTGAAGACAAAACAAATAGTACTAAAAAAGCCAACACAATTTTCTTTGCAATTTTCATAAGTTTATTTTTTTTGACAAATGTCTACTTATGAAACCGATTTCCTGTCGAAAACAATATGACAATTATACGTCAATCCACTGACGGCTATTATAAAAAATTGATTTTTAGTTTTTTAGGTAAATCTTGCTTTTGGTTTAAACTTACGCCGTTTGCAATTACGAGTGCTAATTGAAGGCCAATAGTTACCAATAATGGGAGTAAAAAAATTGGAAAGCTAAGACTTAACCCTTTTTGTATAAACGGACTTGCTATTAAAGCTACACTTAAAGCTACCGCCAGTAGTATTTGAACACTCACAATACTCTTTCCTAATTCTTTATTTATACTGTCCTTTGTTTTGAAAGTCAAAAATAAAGGCACTAAAACTCCACCATATGGAATTAGAATCCCACACAAACTGCTAAAATTAATCAGTTTTGCTCTATCAACATTGGTGCTATCTTCGGTCGGTTGTAGTTTATCTGGGGCAATTTCAAATACATTGGCAAGGGCTTGCAGCGTAAAACCTTTTGGTATATTTCCAGCTTCAATACGTTGAATAGTTCTTAACGACAGACCGGTTTGTTCTGCAAGTTCACTTTGTGTTAAATTGTTTTGTTCTCGTAATTGTTGAATTTTAGATTTCACTAAATTTTATTTGGGGTTTCTGTTAAACTTTTTGCTAACGTTCCCTCTACTACAACGGGTTTGGGACTAAATTAAGTCCTATTTTCGGATTTGCCAAATCATCCCAAATACAAAACCATTTTTCCATTAAGCCAAATGCCCAAATCCATTGTAGTGGCTGTTATGAGCTGGCTTTTTAGTTCAGTTCGTTCAATGTTACTTTTAGCCTGTGCCCAATTGTGTCGTTCTTACTTCTGTAACTTAACAATTCAAAGTGTTTATTATCACTATAAAATTTCAAAGGTTTTATAACAGCATATTTGTAAAATTCTTTTTCTCCTCTTCCAAGTTCAACGTTTTCAAAATAGATTGTATCGTTTCTGAACTTATAATTACCAATAATTTCTGTCATACCAAAGCAAACGCCTTTTGCTGTAAATTCATTATTCTCTTTAAGTTTCAAAGTCATCATGCAACCTGCGACGCCTTCTCTTTCTGCAATTAAGACATTTTTACCTTCAAATTCTTCAAAGTTTATAAATCCAAATGGTTTAAGAAAGGTCAAAGCCAAAACTGCTACAAGCAAACCAATTGTTAGTATTCTTTTCTTGTCCGTAAAATTGTCTTTAACAGCAAAGTAAAGTTCCCTAATTAAGCCAATACCAAGTCCAACATAAACAATGAATAAGATAAAGAAAGCTGGGAATGTTAAAAAGTCAAGTATCCCTTTCCAATAGTATGATGTGTTTATTAGAATTAAGAAAATGATTATTGTTATTATTAGCCTTTTATTTTTCAAATTTTCCGTTGTTTATTTTCTACTTAAGCTAGCTCATAACGTCAGTTCGTCTAAAAACCTTCAAACAAACTTTATTTTGTTACTCATGGAGTAAATATATGTTATTTAAACTACATTTAAACTTCGTTCTATTAAAACTCGCTTTATGATTATTAAAATAAAACAGTCCGTAAAAAGGGTTAAATATTGCTCTTATAGTGCCAAAATATAACAGCAGTATTCTTAGATACTGTTTGAGTAGGTTGTGATCAATCAGGTTGAAGATTCGGCGCAGGTTGTAGGCGGTAAAAATCAATCTAACATCCGCTGCGGCGCGTTTTATGGTTTTCTTGGTCATAATATAATAAAAGTCCCATTGCCTTTTGATAACGCCATATGGATGCTCTACAATGGCTTGGCGTCTGCGGTAGATTTCATAATTATTTTGGATTCTTTCTTTATTTTGATAAATCAAATCGGCGTATTGGGAGCGTTCAATGAGTCTGCCTTTGGCATTTTTAGTGCATTTTTTAAAGAGTTTACAACTCAAACACGCACTAGTTTTATAATGCTTCATCTGACTTATTGACTTACCGTTTTTTTTGGCGTACCAATTCCCATTGGTCGTAAGGGTTTCATTAGCAGGACACGTATAAGTATCTGTTTCTTTATTGTATCTAAAATGTTCTACATCAAAAGCCAAATCAGGCGCGTGTGCAGAAACGCCAGGAATGGCCACCAACACATCAATTCTAAGACTATTAGCGCAATCAAATTCGCTCCCAATGTGATAGCCTTTGTCATAAATGGCGGTAAAATTATTGTGGCTTAAAATAGTTTTGGCTCGGCGTAACATGCCGCCCATAGCTTTAGAATCGTTTTCATTGGTCACCTTAAAATCTATGGGAATGTTGTGCAGTGCATCTACGGTAGTTTGTACTGTGTAGGCCACTTCCGAGATGTTGTTTCGAGTCATTATTTGACGGCTATCTGGATCCGATGTCGAGATTTGAGTAACGCCAGTAGTATCAATTGTATTTTGATACCCAATGTATTTTTGTTTTTGTATACTGTGTTTTTTTATCTTCTTTGCAATACTTTGTTTTTCGTGAACATCGCCGTCTTCTTTGGCTAAAGTTGCGTTATATTCATCGAGTCTAGCATCAATGTAAGCAATGTGACGCTCTATTTTGTTTGGATTAAAATTGTTTTTCTTGGAGTTTTGGGCTCTAAGTTTGGTGCTGTCACCAGCGACCAAAGCACCACCAATGAGTTCAAAGTGCGTGGCTAGTTTTACAGTGGCCCGAAAAATACGAGCAATGGCTTTAGAATTGTCTTTTCGGAAATTAGCAATGGTGTTGTGGTCTGGAACCAAACCTTTCAAAAGCCACATAAGTTCAATGTTGCGATTGCATTCTTTCTCCAAAGTTCTGGAGGAACGCATGCGATTGAGATAACCGTAAATAAAGAGTTTGAGCAAATCCGAAGGATGATAAGCGGGTCTTCCGTTCTCGACAAAATCGAAAATGAATCCAAAATCAGCGAGTTTAAGACTGTCTACAAAAAGGTCAATAAGTCTGATTTCGTTGTCTTGCGCAATGGCATCATCAATCGATGAGGCAAAAAGCGGGAGTTGGTTTCTGTTAGTTCCGTTGATGAATTTCATTCTTAAATATACATAAAACCAACGAGTTATGCAAATTATTTGAACGGTTTTTTGTACAAATTATCTAACAGGGGAAAAGGAGGTTATTAGACAGTTTGACGTCCCGCTGCTTTGAAATGGCTGGAGTTTCGTAACCGCACAATTTTCGGCTTAACGAAAACTTGATGCGAAACGATAATTCCACTAAATTCCAGCTTGCTGAAAATTGCTGTTATAAGCTGGCTTTTTATTCCATTTGGAGGTTATATTTTTACTTCCATTTATTCTGTTTTGGACCCTTTCTGTTGCACATTTACCGAAACTTCGTTTTGTTGAGAAATTGATTTGTACGATTCGGGCATCGCTTTGTTTGGTCGTGTTAATGCTTATTCGGTTTTTGTCAATTTTTTTCAGATTGCGCCAAAGAATTTTTGGCTAACACCAACTTCTTGGCGGATTCGGACATTCTCTATTCGGTTGTTTTGGACTTATTATCCAAATGTCGCATAGCTTTCTTATACAACTTGACAACAAAATATACTGCCACAATTAACAATACAAAAATGAATGTCTGCCATAAAAACAAACTAATACTAAAATCATTAATCATTTTTTCCATTACCTACTTTTTTCTGTTTAATTTCTGAATAGCTTGCTTGTAACTTTTATATACGGCTGACAAAATCAGACCTATCACCACAAAATTGGGATACTTTGTCTAGCAAGTGTCAGTTTTATTTGTCTCAAATATATTAATTTTTTCTTACAAATAGTCTATAAACTCATACTAGCCAATACACCACCAAGCCCCGCATGAAGGATGGCAGTGGAAATCCTTTTTTGTAGCGAAGCGAAATAAAAGATTAAACGAACAGCCTGACGCAGCTGTAACACAGAGGAAGCTGGGACATGCCCAAAAAAAATCCCTCTTGAAATGTCAAAAGGGATGCTATATTTTATGGGTAAAAGAACATTATTCGTTTTCTTCTTCGTCTTTTTCTTCTTTCTCTACCGCGTCTTTGTAATCCGGATACAAGAATTTGTTGTAGGGGAAACGGGTGATGTGAATTTGCCTCACGGCTTCGTACACGCGTTCTCGAAACTCTTCGAAATTTTCTTTGTGCGTAGCCGAAATAAACAATGCATTTTCTTCGCCCACTCGGCTCATCCAAGTCGCTTTCCACTCTTCTAGCGTGTAATGTCTTGGCGTTTTTTCGGTCATTAAATCGTCTTCATCAATCGTCAAATGCTGGTAGGCATCGATTTTATTAAACACCATGATTACCGGTTTGTCATTGGCCTTGATGTCTAATAAAGTTTGGTTTACCGAGGCGATATGATCTTCAAATTCTGGGTGCGAAATATCTACCACGTGCAAAAGCAAATCGGCTTCGCGAACCTCATCGAGTGTACTTTTGAATGAATCGACTAGTTGCGTTGGCAGTTTCCTGATAAATCCTACGGTATCCGAAAGCAAGAAGGGCAAGTTTTTGATGACTACTTTTCGAACCGTAGTGTCTAGCGTTGCAAAAAGTTTGTTTTCGACAAAAACATCACTTTTACCCACAGCATTCATCAATGTCGATTTCCCCACATTAGTATATCCTACCAGAGCCACACGAACCATTGCGCCACGATTGCCGCGCTGCGTTCCCATTTGTTTGTCGATTGCTTTGATTTTATCTTTCAATAAAGCGATTCGGTCTCGAACTATACGTCGGTCTGTTTCGATCTCGGTTTCCCCTGGTCCGCGCATACCGATTCCTCCTTTTTGGCGTTCTAAGTGCGTCCACAATCCGGACAATCGAGGCAACATATAAATGCACTGCGCCAGTTCGACCTGTGTTCTCGCATAGGAAGTTTCGGCACGTTGCGCAAAAATATCGAGGATCAAGTGCGTCCTGTCCAGAATTTTACATTCGGTTATGATTTTAGATATATTTTTTTGCTGGGATGGCGACAATTCATCATCAAATACCAAGGTTGATATTTCGTTTTCTTTGACAAAAAGGTGAATCTCTTCAATTTTTCCAGTTCCTACAAAAGTTTTAGGATTAGGTCGTTCCATTTTTTGCGAAAAGCGTTTCACCACTTGGCCTCCTGCGGTAAAGGTCAAAAACTCTAATTCATCAAGATATTCGTTTAGTTTTTGTTCACTTTGATTTTGGGTTACGATACCTACAATAGCTGTTTTTTCGAAATTTAATACTTGTTTTTCTAACATGTCTTTGAATAAGCTACAAATTTAATGATTTGTCAGATACTTATCTAATTGTACGTTTATAAAAAAATAGGAAGCCGTGAATAATGATAGTATTCCGTTCAGACGAAATATTCGACCAAAAAAGCCCCGAAAGAAACTAGCAAATTAAAGATTGTTTTAAAAACTCTTGCAATGGCAACCCATACTTTTAAGGTTCTTCTAGATTTTTAATTATTTTTACACCTACTTAATCCCATTTTGAATGAATCGCTTTTTGATACTACTTATTGCATTCTTGTTTCCTGTTGTTCTTTTTGCACAAAATAATTTTGAGGAATTGTTGGAAGAATTGGATCAATCTGTGGCTAATTATGCTCTTTATTCTCATACAAAAGAGGGCGAAATAAACCAACTCAAAGAACTGCTCTCCTACTCTTCTTCTGCTTCGCAACGCTATGATATTTACGAAAAATTGTATGCCGAGTATAAATCATACCAGTCCGATTCAGCGATGGTTTACGCTCGAAAGAGTTTTCAAATTGCTGAAAAACTTAATGATATTCATAAGATCAATCACTCCCGATTAAATTTGGCTTCCATAATGGGAACATTAGGAATGTACAAGGAAGCAACCGATATTCTTAATCGAATCAACATCGCTACTTCACCAGAATTGATAGGCTATTATTTTACGGTAGAAAGCTACGTTTATGGCTACATGTCTGATTATGCAGCTTCGCCCCAAGAAAAAAAGAAGTATGTTGACCTGACTCAGAAGTACCGAGATTCGTCCTTAAGGTATTACAAACCACAATCAAGTGCGTACATTATGGCAAAGTCCAGTACCCTTCTACAAGCAGGAAAGCACAATGAAACAGTAGCTTTATTACTGAACTATTTCCCAACTATTGCACATAACAGTGAGGACCGAGCAGTTATTGCCTACATGATTTCGCAGGGCTTTCGCCAAAAAAAAGAGGCTGAGCAGGAGAAAAAATGGCTGATTATTTCGGCTATTTCCGATTTACAATTAGCCAAAAAAGAATATATTTCGTTGCGTTCTTTGGCCTTTCTAATGTATGAAAACGGAGATATTGACCGCGCTTACAAATACATAAAACGCTCGCTTGAAGACGCCCTTTTTTGTAATGCGCGCTTACGAACCTACGAAATATCGAAGATGTTGCCCATTATTAACGAGGCGTATCAAAAACAAAATGAAACCAATCGATTTCAGTTGGTTCTGTTTTTAATAAGTGCCAGTATATTATCTGTGTTCTTGTTGGTGGTGCTTTTTTTACTTTTTAAGCAAATGAAAAAAGTATCTAAAGCAAAGCAGGATTTAAGTTTGGCTAACAGCAAACTTTCAGGCTTGAACTCCGAATTAAACACGTTCAATGAAAAGCTGAATGAAACCAATTATACACTAACAGAAGCTAATCTTTTGAAAGAAATATACATTGGTCGCTACATGGATCAATGTTCCGATTACATTGGTAAATTAGACGAATACCGCCGAAAATTGAATGTAATGGCAACAACAGGAAAAATGAATGACCTGATTGCTGCTGTAAAATCAAAACAATTTGTCGAAAATGAACTCGCAGCATTTCTCACAAATTTCGACAAGACGTTCCTGCAACTCTTTCCTACTTTCATACCCGAGTTCAGCGCTTTATTAATTGATGACGAAGCCATACAATTGAAGGAGGGGGAACTACTGAATACGGAACTACGAATTTTTGCACTCATTCGTTTGGGCATAAAAGACAGCGCAAAAATTTCGACTTTTCTTCGGTATTCGGTATCTACAATTTACAATTACCGTTCGCAACTCAAAAATAAAGCTGCGGGTCCAAGAGAAGATTTTGAAGCTTCAGTAATGCGTATTGGAACCCATTTGAAATAGAAAAAATCTGTTTTACAACGAGGTCTTGGCGGTTAAAACACCTTATAACGCCTCTTTTTTATTATTTATCTACCACTTTTTTTGCTCGATGAATATACACAATATGTTATTATTCAATATATTGCATATTCTAAATCGAAAAAAAAATCTACTTTTTTAAAATGATAAAAATAGGCAACGTATAAAGCGTTTACTTTTACCTTATCGAAATCTGGAATACTTTTGAGTTTTTCAATAAATCGATTTCGTAAAAAACATTTTTATTACAATACGATTAAACCACTATTAGACTAATTATTAATTTATACCTAAAAAAAATGAAGCAATTTCTTTTCGCTGCGCTCCTGTGGCTTACGATTTTCAACGCCACCAACGCTCAACGGTTACAATCACCAAACGGAAATTTTGTAATGGAATTTGCATTACAAAATGATGGCACGCCCACGTACAGCTTGAATTATAAAAGTAAAGCAGTGGTAAAACCTAGTAGATTAGGTCTAGAGTTGAAAAATGACAAAAAATCACTGCTAAATGATTTTACTGTTTTAGATACAAAAACAACAAGTTTTGATGAAAACTGGACACCTGTTTGGGGAGAAGTAGCTTCGATTCGCAATCATTATAATGAACTTGCAGTGACTTTAAATCAAACAGGGACCGATAGACAACTGGTGCTTCGGTTTCGTTTATTTGACGATGGATTGGGTTTCCGTTATGAGTTTCCTTCGCAAAAAAACCTAGTCTATTTTATCATTAAAGAGGAAAAAACCCAGTTTGCAATGACGGGCGATCACAAAGCATATTGGATTTCGGGAGATTATGACACACAAGAATACGATTATACCACATCTAAATTATCTGAAATTAGAGGTTTGTCTTCTAAAGCTAGAACCGAAAATGCCTCCCAAACTTGGTTTTCAGATACTGGTGTGCAAACTTCTTTGATGATGAAATCGAATGATGGCATCTACATCAACCTACATGAAGCGGCTTTAATCAACTATTCGCTTATGAACTTGGATTTAGATGATAAAAACATGATTTTCGAATCGCATTTAACTCCAGATGCAGTAGGCGATAAAGGCTACATGCAAACGCCTTCTCAATCGCCATGGAGAACCATTATTGTGAGTGATGATGCTAGAGAAATTTTAAGTTCTAAAATGACTTTAAACCTCAACGAGCCTTGTAAAATTGAAGATACCTCTTGGATAAAACCCGTAAAATACGTTGGTGTTTGGTGGGAAATGATCACTGGAAAAAGCTCCTGGTCTTATACCAACGATTTTCCAGCAGTACAACTTGGAATTACTGATTATTCTAAAGCGAAACCAAACGGCACACATGCTGCCAATACCGCTCACGTAAAAGAATATATCGATTTTGCAGCACAACATGGCTTTGACGGTGTACTAGTAGAAGGCTGGAATCAAGGTTGGGAAGATTGGTTTGGTCATGCCAAAGACTATGTTTTTGATTTTGTGACGCCTTATCCTGATTTTGATGTGAAAGGAATTCATGACTATGCTAAATCTAAAGGTGTAAAAATGATCATGCACCATGAAACTTCTGGTTCTACTAGAAACTACGAACGTCACTTAGACAAAGCATTTCAATTCATGAACGACAATGGTTATGAAGCGGTAAAAAGTGGTTACGTTGGACCCATTTTACCTATTGGCGAACACCATTACAGCCAATCGATCATCAATCATTACCAATATGTTGTCGAAAAAGCAGCCGATTATAAAATTATGATCAACGCTCACGAAGCCGTTCGTCCTACTGGGATTTGTAGAACGTACCCAAACATGATCGGGAACGAAGCGGCAAGAGGAACTGAATTTCAGGCTTTTGGTGGTTCAAAACCAAACCACGTTACTCTTTTGCCATTTACAAGATTGATTGGCGGACCTATGGATTACACTCCAGGAATTTTTGAAATGGATATCAAAAAATTCAGTCCTAACAACAACTCTCATGTCAACAGCACCTTGGCAAATCAATTGGCGCTATACGTAACCATGTATTCTCCGTTGCAAATGGCAGCCGATTTAATAGAACATTACAATCAGTTTCCTGATGCTTTTCAATTCATAAAAGACGTAGCTGTAGATTGGTCTGATAGTAAATATCTAGAAGCAGAACCCGGAGATTATATTACGGTTGCCCGAAAAGCAAAAGGAACGAACAACTGGTTCGTAGGTAACGTGAATGGTGAAACGCCACGTAACGCTACCATCTCATTTGATTTCTTAGACAATGGAAAAAAATACATGGCTACGATTTATGCTGATGCAAAAGAAGCGCATTACAAAACCAACCCACAAGCCTACTCAATTCGAAAAATAGCTGTGACTAACAAATCGAAAATTAGTCAACTTTCGGCAGCTGGAGGCGGCTATGCCATCAGTATAGTTGAAATAAAAAAGTAATAAATCAAAAAGGCAGTCTAATCTAGACTGCCTTTTTACAATTATAAAAATAAATTTTGCTATAATTTACTCATACACATAACTGAATTCTGTTTTTACGATTCCGTTTTCTTCAACAAGCGAACAGGAAACAGGATAGTTTGCAGCATTGTACTTGTATTTTCGAGTTTTACCAATAGCGTTTACAGCAGTCGAAGAGAAAACCAGTTCATTATTCACGCCGATTGATCCTAAATCAAATTCTTCTTCATGAAAAGAAACTAAGGGAACAATCACTTTATAATTGGCTCCAAAAATATTTTGTACCATTAATGCGTTGACCGAATTTTTGTCGTCAAACGTATAATTCTTCATGGATTTGTCTCCAATAAGTCCTTTATGGCGGACAATATTTTCTTTGAAATACACGTACTCTATTTTATTCACAATCTGCTGGTTCCGATCTCGGGTCAAACGTCTGTTGATCAATCCATTTTCAATCACATATTCAATATCTTCCATTTGAGATTGCGGGCTGTTGCTTTTTTTGGTAATCACTTTTACTCGAGGTCCTTCATACGTAATCGTGACCGTTTTTGTCACTTGCTCCCCATTCTCCTCGTATTGCTTGATCAACTTGGTCAATTGCTCGTCTTTATTGTACCCATAATTGATCACTTCTTTCCAGTTGCTGCCAACTCTTTCTTTGACGGTCATGTCTAAAAGTTCTTTGGTATTGTAAAAAAAACTCTGAATAACATCTGAGGTTTTAATGGATTGTAGTTTTCCGTCCTTAAAGAAGATGGTTTTGTTAACAATTTCTCCGCTTTTGAGATTGCGAAAATTAGTTTTTACAATATTAATTTGCTTGAGCTTAACGATGTTTTCTGAAGCTTGGCTCTGCATTAAACAAGGACAAGCTAACATAAATAAAATAATAAGGTAGGTTTTCATTTGGGTTTGGTATGAATTTGGGATTGGCAAAGTACGAAACTAAATTTTTAATTCAAATTATACGCTGTAACTTTCGAACGATGCCTTACTGCAGCAAAATAGGCTACTAAAAAAAGCAGGAGTTGTCTTTACGATTGACAACTCCTGCTTTACATATTTTCGTTTAGACTTAGTAGTGCCTTTAGAATGAAGTTAATTTACTTTGATCAATTTTACTTCAAAAATAAGTACAGAACCACCAGGAATACCACTGTAATCACTATTGCCATAACCCAAATGAGCAGGAATTAAAAGAATACCGCTTCCGCCTTCTTTAAAATAAGGAATTCCTTCGGTCCAACCGCGGATCACTTGCTGCAAACCAAATGAAATTCCGTCGGCATTGCTTTGATCAAAAACGCTTCCGTTAGTGAAATATCCTTTGTACGCTACAGTTACATTTGAAGTTGCGGTAGGTTGTTTTCCCGTACCTGCTTCATTGATAACATAGTACAAACCCGAATCACTACGTTGAGCATTCAATTTATTTTTGGCTACATAAGCAGCAATTTCTTCTTCATTTTGGGCAACATAATCTGCTTCTTTCTCTTTTGAACAAGAGATAAAAAAAGTAAAAACAATGGAAAGTAAGGCGTATTTCATGATTTCAATTTTAAAATAATGACAAATATAGTGATTTCGATTATTGCCATAATAAAAATTATTTGACTCCAAAAACTTGCACATCATCCACTAGAAATGATCCATCAAGAGCTAGGTTTCGACCTGAACCAACATATTTAAAAGCAACGTTAATTTTTCCAGTATAGGCTGATAAATCAACCGTTCCGCTGCCTACAAACTGATACCAAGGTGTCCCTTGATTGGGTAATTTCACATCCAACCGCGTCCAAGTTGCCCCAGTAACGTTGACACCATCAAAATTGGTAGAAACATAAACCTCGAGGGCATTCAATGGCGAATCGACATCTAAATGATGCTGCGCCGTTCTAAAAGTCAACATTTCCTTGGTGTGTACATCCATATCAATTTTTGGAGAAATCAACCAAGCCGCATTAGAAAGTACTCGGGTTCCCGAAAAATAAAATTCAGCATATCCGTTCCCCGCCGAAAATCCGCCACGCCATGCAATAGAACCGTTTTGAATGATATTTGCCCAACCAGGCAAACTTACATTCGATCGGTCTACAACAGTTTTAAAATCTTGGGAGAAAAAAGGAACAGCTCTTTCTCCAGTAAGCATCACATCTTTTTCTGAACGTGGTAAGAGTTGGTAATCCGTTCCAAATTTGGTTAAAATACCCCGTACTTTTCCGCTACCCTTAGGAACAATCTTTGTGGCAAAATCTGCAAAACTACTGGTTCTCAAGTAGACTTGATTTCCTGACTTATCTACTAAATTCCAGTTTGTAGCACCGCCTACATTATTGGCTTCCTCAAAATAATGGCGCCCTATTGCTTCTTCTACAAACTGCACCTCTGATAATTCTACTAAGGTATTTAAATTCGAATCATTCAATAATTCTGATAGCTTCAAAGACCGAACCAACTCTTCTTCTTTTACAAGGGTACACGAGG
Source organism: Flavobacterium sp. GNP010 (assembly GCF_056428945.1). Taxonomy (NCBI): domain Bacteria; kingdom Pseudomonadati; phylum Bacteroidota; class Flavobacteriia; order Flavobacteriales; family Flavobacteriaceae; genus Flavobacterium; species Flavobacterium sp. GNP010. The sequence goes on from NZ_JBWJVK010000031.1 coordinate 26,382, forward strand.
CGTTCAATATTTTTTTGTAATCGTTTTGCGAGAGTCGACCCACCGCGCCTTGATTTCCTGCGGTTACAAATAAACCGCCAATACGCATACCCCCAAAATAAAGATCTGTATACAAATCTTTCAATTTGACATAGACTTTATTGCCCACTCTAAATTCGACGTAAAGATTGCTAGCATCTACGGGAACACTAAATCCGGTTGCAGGTGTTGTGGCTGTCGCCAAAGTTTGAAAGGAGATCGATTTGAAAAAATTTCCGGCTTCATCGCTAGAAACAACATAGGCCTCAATCACATCATCATACTTATATTGTGATACAAGTGCATTTGTAACCGCATACACATCGCTAACCTTTTTATTTGGTGTCAAATCCGGTTGCGTACAAATGAGTTTTGGCGCAGCAACCTCATCCGTCACGCAACTTTCGAAACAAAATATAAGCAACAAAAACAATAAGGCTTTGTGAAAAACTGATTTCATAGATTTTATTTTTAAAGATTGATGTTGAGATTCACGAAATACGTTCGGCCATATCCGTAAAAATATTTTGGTCCAAAAGAAGGAGTTCCACTAGAAACGTCTTGGTCAATTTGTCTAAAATTTGCATTTCGCGCTTGTTCGTACCCGCCCGTTTTATAGGTACGGTTTAGCACATTATTGATACTGGCAAATATCCCAACATTCTTTCCGTAGATTTTCCATGATTTTCCACCCACGAGATTGACTAGCGATATTGGATCAAATTTTTCTTGTTTTAGCAGTTCGGCAGCCCGTTCTTCAGTCGCTTCTGGAAAATTGAAACCGTTTGCTGGATTTTTATAGAAAATTTCAGTTCTGGAAATTAGAGCAATATCAAGGTAACTATTGGTAATGTAATTCACATTGGCACTAACCCACCAATACTTGGGGTCGCGGTACTCTAACCCTACTGAATAAGCGCGTTGTGGCATTCCTGCTTGCTTGTAATTTTTGAGTGAAGCTTTACCAAAATCAAAAACCGGATTGGTATTGTTAACTGAAGCCTGAGCATCATTGGTTAACGTCACTTTTGGATTACTGTCGTAGGTATATTCACCAAAAGCTGCCGAAAAAGTAGTTTTAAAAGTTTGACTTAATTGATATTCTAAACTCAATTCTCCTCCGATATTCTTTTTGTTCAATTGTGTCAACGTTTGACTCACAAAAGCATCTGTGCTTAAATAGCCTGCGCCATCATCAAAAATCCCTTCGGCATAAAAAAAAGAAATTTGAGTAGCATTTTTTAGCAATGCATAATAGGCTGTAAGTCGGGCTTTCAGTTTTGGGGATCGAAAAATGTAGCTGGCATCTATACTGTTTAGGCTTTCGCTTTCTAGGTCGTTGACAATAGAATTGTTTAAGCGTGAATTAGTAAAAGTATTCCGAAGGGATGGCGCTTTTGTCAAATGTGCCGCATTGAAAGTCACTAACTGTTTACCCGAAATCTTTAACTGCAATCCGGCTTTGAAGCCAAAGTTTTCAAAGGTTACTTGCTCACTTTTCCCAAAAGAGTTGGTCGGATAAAGTCCGTTTTTGTACAAGCCTTCTCTTTGATACATACTACTAGAGAAATTTTGAGCCAAATAAAAATCTACTTTATTATATGTGAATTTGAACTGCGTAAATGCCTCTAAAGTAGTTGCAAACAAATTATAATTGTATCCATAGGTATCACCAACCACTACTTGCCGATCTGGATTATTCAAATCTGACTGCGATTGATTTCCGCTGTAAAAGGCATCAATATCATCAAAATAAGAACCACCAAGCAAGTCTACAAGCTGTTGAAAATTATGTGATTGTAACTTTTTAAAAGATGCTCCTGCATTGAGAACGATATGCTCCGAGAGTACTGCATTCAAATTGGTTGTCGCAACTGCTGTTTGATCTTCAACCTGATCTTCGTACAACATATACTTACTTCTTGCAGGTTCATAGCCCGTAATTGTTCCATTGCTATCAAAAATTGGATTTTGATTGGCTTGATAAATCGCAGTCCAATCTATTTGTGGATTGGCTAAAAAGGCTTCTTTACTTTTCGCTGCATTTTCAAAATCTGGGGTAAATGCTCCCGAAAATTCTCCATTATCTGGCGCATAAAGTGAGCTGTAAAAACTAGGCATTTTTCGATAATACGTAGGATCTGGACTATTTGCATTTTGATAATCAATATTGCTATTCGCAACTTTACCAAATTGATACATCACGCTTGAATTCAAATTGACATTATCATTGATTTTAAAATAATGATTGAGCATAATCGTAGGTTCTTCAATGGTTTTTACACGGGAATTTCTCTTTTTACCGTCTTGAAAACCCCAATAGCTGTTGTATCTCACGTTAGTCAGTTGCGTTACTTCGGCGGTATTTGGAGAGTTTTTAGCTCTAGAATTGGGGGTATATAGAGCGGTTAGATTTAACGAATGCTGATCGCTTAATCTTTTTTCGACACTTATAAAAAAGGAATTGGCATCATAATTTGTCCCTTCAAAATAGCCTTCTTGTGCCCAGCGTTTTCCTGCTGAAACCACATAAGCTAAGCCACTACTATTTATTCCAGAGGCATGTGTGGCCATAGTACGCCAACTGTAATTGGTATTGGTACCTGAAAATGAAATTCGGGTGCCAGGTCTATAAATAGACGCTCTTGTGTTGATTTCCTGCGTTCCTAAAATACCTCCAAATGTATTATCCGAAGGCGCAGTTCCTAGTGTGAATTCCTGATTGCGCAGCGCATCATTCAATCCGCCCCACTCGCCCCATTGCGGACGCCCATCATAGATTTTGTTCATCACCACTCCATTAATCATCATGGTAGCATGCTCGCTATCTAAACCCCGAACTCTAAAACGAGCCTGTCCCCAATTGAAAGCTGCAGCTTGCAAAAAAGCATCTCGAGAAGATTGCAACAATCCCGAAGTGTTTTCAGAACTGTTATTTTCATCACTAAAATCGCTTTCCATGAGCGTTATAATGCTACTTTGTTGTTCTATAGATTGGTCTTCCTCTAGCGTTATCGTGCCTAAATCCAGCATGTTGCCAGCGGTGATTGCTACGGGATACAAGCCGTCTTTGAATCCTTGGCTGTGTATGAGTATTAAAATATTTCCTGCTGGAACGTTTTCAAAACTAAAAGTACCATCTTCGTTTGTAAGTTGCATCAGTGCCGAATTCTGGACACTAACCACCACAAAACTTAATGGGTTTTGAGTTTTAGAATCGACAACCTTACCAAAAAAACCGGTCTTATTTTGCGCGACAACAGAACCTATTTGAACTAAAAAGAAAAAAACAACCCATAATTTATTCATAGATTCACATTATAATGATACTGGGATTGCTCTAATATTACAAGCAATACCCATTTGATTTTTAGAATTTCTAGCCAGTCATTCAACCGTTTAAATTAATTTAACGGTTGAACAAAAAGCATAGAACTAGTTTTCCCACTTGGGACAACAACTTAAAAATAACTAAATGTGAATTTTGGAAAAGTGGTATAAATCTTAAATACAATCGTGCTGAAAAATGTGGTATTTCTATTTTAGCGTCTAATTATTGTTTTACTAGAAAGAATTATAAGAATAAATGTATTAAAAATAAGTATATAAAATATTTTTCGACTACTTTTTTTCATGTAATCGATTTTATTACAAATTCTTAACCCATAAAGTATCTGAAAAATGCGTGCGATTTCAACAACCACGCTTTTTCCTAAAATTTAAAAGAAGTGATATAAAGTAGAACTACTGAAAGCATAATTTAAAAAAAGCAATGCTAATAAATAGCATCCTTAATATGAGGTATATCGAAACAAAACTATTTTGTAAACCAACTAATCGTCAAATAATTTTACATGAATTCTTATCAACTCCACACAAAATAACAGGAATGTTTAAAGCAAAACTACTTTTTGTTGCGCATTACTTTCTATAGCTGCTTCAATGATTTTCATAACGTGTATACCATCAGTTGCGGTAACTGGCTCTTCAATATCATTTGTAATCGAATTAAAAACACCATCAAAATAATCATAATAATTCCCTTGAAGAGTTGGGATGTGTTTTTTTACAATTTCACCATTTATTTCTGTGTGTAACAGTCCTTGTTTGGTAATGGATTCGGTTCCCCAAGTATCTAAATTTGGTTTTTTTCCCAATTTTAATTCGTCCTCCTGAACATCGCCACGAGCTTTTAAAAACGAACCTTTTTTTCCGTGAATGATATAGGCTGGATTGGCTTCGCGCACAAAAAACCCTGCTTTTATTCGCACTCGAAAACTTGCATAATACAATAGAATATCAATACAATCATCGACTAAAGAATGTGTTCTCGTAATTCGGATATCAGCAAAAACCGATTGTGGTAGCCCAAATAAACACAAAACCTGATCGATTAAATGAGGTCCTAAATCCTTTAGAATTCCGGCACCTGAATTAAGGGTTTCCTTATGTTGCTTTGGACTCAAAAGCGGATTGTAGCGATCAAAATGGAATTCGGCTTCCACAATATCGCCCAAAACCTCCTCTGAAATAATTTTTTGTACGGTTTTAAAATCACTATCCCAACGACGGTTTTGAAAAACAGATAGTTTCACTTTTTTTTCTTTGGCAATAGTTGCCAATTCCTGAGCTTGTTCCACCGTTGTCGTAAATGCTTTTTCTACAACGGCATGTTTTCCAGACAATAAAACTTTTTTAGCGTATTCGTAATGCGTCTCGACGGGTGTATTTACAATGACTAAATCTACTTCATCAGTTAATAATTCATCAATAGAAGCATAGCTTTTCATCTCTGGAAAATCAATTTGGATTAGCTTTTTACTGCGTTCCCACGAACCTAATAGTTCAAAACCTGGATGAAAATTTAAAAAAGGCGTGTGAAACATTTTGCCAGACATCCCGTAAGAGAGTAAGGCAGTTTTTATTTTTTGCATACAAGGCGTTTTATAGTATATTTTATTTTATGAAACATATAAGTCATATAAGTTTTTTTAAAGAAGATGCTTAATACAATCGTAAAGCTAAACCTTAACTTTTCTTAATTCCTTACTAATTTAAAAGCCGAAACAATTATTTTTCTAACATATAAGTCATATAAATTTTTAAAAGAAGATGCTTAATACGACCACAAAGCTAAAGCTTAACTTTTCTTAATTCCTTAATGGTTTA